>URZR01000023.1 GCA_900552425.1 uncultured Collinsella sp.
CGGGAGACGCATCTGCATCCCCCGCTTTTGTTGTGGTTACTCTAGATCAATAAATTTGATGCTTAGGATCTTGCCGTCTTTGACGAGCATTCTGGCCATGGTGGGGCCTCGGGTGCCTCTGGGGTAGCTGGCGCTGCCCGGGTTGAGGACTAGGCAGCGGCCCACCTGGGCTTCTTTGGTTACGTGGGTGTGGCCGTTGATGGCTACGTCTACGGATCCCACCGGAAGGTCTTCGCGGTAATGGGCTACGGCGAATTTGAGGCCTTCGTAGGTAAAGAGCGCAAGACGGTCTACATCGGGACCGTAGTCGCGGTAGTAATCGTTGTTGCCCAAGACGGCCCGCACGGGGGCGATGGTGCATAGGTGCTCGTAGTCCATCTCTGACGTGAGGTCGCCGGCGTGGATGATCAGATCTGCGCCCTCAAGCTCATCCAAGAGCGCAGGCGATAAATAGCCGTGGGTGTCCGAGATGATGTCGATACGCTTGGCGCTTGCACTGTTCATGGGATCCCTTCCGCAAAAAAAACGATTCGGCAGATACATACAAAAAAGGCCCCACGGCCCCGCAGACGATGGGTCTACAGGGCTGCGGGGCCAGTGTGCTAGAGACTCAGAGCCTTCTTGAGCGGCACGACGCGGCGGCGCGAAACCGGCACGCGTTCGTCGACGCCCGTAATGCCCAGCTGGATGGCGCCCGAGGGCACCGTCTCAACGTCCGTGACGCACGCTAGGTTGACGATATAGCGGCGGTGAACACGGAAGAAGCCAAAGTCGCAGAGCTTGGCCTCAAACTGCGCCAGCGAGGTCGTCGACAAAAAGCGATCATCGACGGTATAGATGCAGGAGTAATCGTCCTTTGCCATGATAAAGCGGATGTCATCCACGGGAATGAGCA
The DNA here is from genome assembly GCA_900552425.1 of uncultured Collinsella sp. Taxonomy (GTDB): domain Bacteria; phylum Actinomycetota; class Coriobacteriia; order Coriobacteriales; family Coriobacteriaceae; genus Collinsella. Next base: position 896 of record URZR01000023.1, read on the forward strand.
CCTTGCGGCCGCCCTTTTCCACCGGGATACGCTCGATGGTCACTTTGCTGTCCGTAACCGGCTTGGCGCGTTGCATGACCTTCTCGATCGCGCGATCCAAGCGAGCTTCCTCGACAGGCTTCATCAGATAATCGACGGCATCGACGTCGAATGCCTCGACCGCATGGTCGCTATACGCAGTCACAAACACGATCGCCGGCGGATTTTTGAGCTTATGCAGCGCCTCGGCAAGTTGCAGGCCCGAGGCACCGGGCATCGAGATATCGAGAAACACGACATCCACGCGACTTTCCATAAGCATCTCGATGGCGGAGCGGACGCTCGACGCCTCCGTGATCGTGCCGATCTTGCCCGTTTGCTCGAGCAGGAAGCGAAGCTCCGAGCGAGCCGGCGCCTCATCATCCACAATCATCGCACGCAGCATAGGGATAAAACCTTTCGTCAACTAACTACGCCGGGCATCCGTCGCATGACGTTGAGCCCGTAGCTTTTTATTTTACTCTTGAATGTCAAAGATGCTCTCTGACAAATCAAGATGAAGGAGCACTTTGGTGCCCTTGCCCGGCGCCGATTCGACACGCGTATAGGAGTGCGGCCCATAAAAGCGATGGATGCGCTCCGAAATATTGTGCATGGCCACACCGGCGCCGCCACCCTGGGGAGAGCTGGCGTCGGGACGGGCAGAGCGCTCGTCAAACAGTCTGGCGGCGGTACCCTCATCCATGCCCACGCCATTATCGGCCACGGCAATCAAGATTGCATCCTCGCCGTCTTGGTGAACGGTCACGTCGATCCTCAGGGCGTCGTCATCGCCCATACCATGACGTACGGCGTTCTCGACAATCGGCTGGATCACGAACGCCGGCACCAGCGTATCTTCCACGTCCTCGGACACATCGAACGTCGCAAGCACGCGGTCCTCGCCAAAGCGGGCCTTCTCAAAGGTAAGGTAGCGCTTGGTCTGTGCGACCTCGCGCGAGACCGGAATAAGCGATCCCGAGTTGTCGAGCGTGGCACGATAGAACGATGAGAACTCACGAAGCAGTTCGCGGGCCCGCAGCGGGTCGGTGCGCGTAAACGATGCAATGGTGTTCAGCGTGTTGAACAGGAAGTGCGGGTTAATCTGCGCCTGCAGCGCACGCACCTCGGCGCGCGCCGTGAGCTCCTTTTGCACCTCGAGCTCGTGGATGGCGAGCTGTGTGGACAAGATCTCGGCAAAGCCCGAGGCAAGCGCGTACTGGGTACGGTCGACGGCGCGCGGGGTCTTGTAGTAGAACTTGAGCGTACCGACGGTACGATCGCCCACCTTGATGGGGGCGATAATGCCGGCGGGGACTTGGTTGTGCGAGCCGTCCGAGCCCACGACATCCACCATACGGTTGAACGACTGCACGATGCCATGTTCGATAACGTAGCGTGTGGCAAGCGTGTGGATGGGAGTATCGGGCAGCAGTTTTTCCTCAAACTCGCCCGCGCAGGCAAGCACGTTCTCCTCGTCGGTGATGGCCACCGTCATGGCGCGCGTCTCGGGCAAAATACGCCGGCACACCAAACGCGCCGACTCCTGCGTCAGACCGCCCTTAATGTCCTCGAGCATGGCCGAGGCCACCGAGAGCGTCTCCTCGGTGTACTGGGAGCGCACCGAATCGGGATTGAGCGTCAAAAAGATAAAGATGCACAGAAAGATGCACAGCAGCGCGCAGGCAATCACCGTGGCGATCGGCTCGATACCGGTCACCAAGGCAAAAATAAAGTACACCAGCACGCAAATGGCGCAGGCAACGGCAATGATGCGAAAGATTGATATTGAACTATCGCGCTGGGCGCGGCGGTCGATCATTCGGCCCCCTCCAGGATACTGATCAGTTGTGCGTCACGCCAAAGCCCGTCCATGATCTTGGGCCAAAAGCTCTGGAAACGCAGATAGCTTGCGGCGTTTTGGCGCGCATAGGCCTTTGCCTCGTCGATACCATGGCGCCAGATGCGCAGGTAACCCTCATGCTCGCGGGTAAACACGCTGCGGACCATAGCGGTCTTGCGCACGCGGTCGTCGAGCTCGCGCGAAATCCACGGGCCCGGGTAGGGCATGAGCGATGCCGCCGTAACGGGGATGAGCTCCTTTTGATGCGCGGCGAACGTCAACTTGGCCCGTTCGTAGTACCAACGGTATACATCCTGCATAAAGCGCGGTGAGCGCTTTTCGGACTCCGGAGGCAGATGGCGCACGGTCCACTCGTTATCAAACCACACGTCGTAGCCAAACATACGCATGTTAAAGAGGTAATCCAAGTCCTCGCCGCGGGTGATAAACGGGTCAAAGGCCACACGCGTAAAGGCGCGGGCGTGCAGGGCCATCAGGCCGCCGCACACGTAGTTGGAGCGCGAGATGCGGGTGCCCGAGAGCGCCTTTTTCATCCAACGGTTGAACTCGATGCGCTTGGTCCACCAACGATGGCAGATGCCCGCCTTGTCCGTGGGAGCCAACGGCGAGCCGTCGCGATCGTAGAAATAGCCGCTCTTGACCAAGATCGGCAGGCCCTGACGCGTCTGCTGACCCAGCGCGTAGGTCGCGCGCTTCATAAAGTCGGCATCGATGACAGTCTCATCGTCATCCAAAAAGATAACCGCGTCATGCCCCAGCACAGCGGCACAAGCTAGCCCCATGTTGCGGATGGCACCGTAGCCTCGCAGGCTCACGCACTCGCCCGAACCCTTGGGCGCGATCTGAGCAACCCGGTCTGCGATGCGCGAGGCCTGGGTGTTGGTGACAACGGTGACCTTGAGCGTGGGATGCGCGTCGACAATCTCGTGCACGCGCAGCGACACATCGGCTGTGGCAGAAACGGGACAGACCACCAAAAGGATGATGCGCGGGATGTCACGTACCTGCTCAAGCGAGGCCAGGCAGCGGTCGAGTTCGGGATTGTCGGCGTTGAGTCGCGTCGAATGGTCATAGGTGCCAGGGGCGTTTGCGCAAGCGTCATCGCCCGCCCAATACGTTGGAATCACGACCGTGGCGTTCATGCCTTACCCTCCCTGCAACACAAAAACGGGACGCCGCCAAACACAGGCGACGCCCCGCGACCTAGCTGATTCCATCATACCCACTTGGGCAAATCATTGCTCGCAAGTCGCAATGTTTATTGCGGATAACCCCAAAAGAGTACCGTGGACAGGCACAATAGCCGCTCGCTCCTATGCGGCATGCTCTGCCGCCCGAGTCATGCGGGACAGGCGGACCAGCAGCATAAAGCCAACGACCAGCAGCACACCAATGGAAAGGACGCCCAGCGACGGGTTGCCGGTCAGCGAGGTGACGACCGACACCAGGAAGGTGCCCATAACGCTTGCATAACGACCAAAGATGTCAAAGAAGCCGTAGTACTCGTTGGACTTTTCCTTGGGAATAATGCGGCCAAAGTAGCTACGGCTGAGCGCCTGCACGCCGCCCTGGAACAGGCCGACCAAAATGGCAAGCACCCAGAATTCAAAGGCGGTCTTGAGGAAGAACGCGGCAAAGAGCACGATGCCCATATAGGCGGCGACTGCCACCAAGATCATGTTGAGCGTGCCCACGCGGCCGGCGAGCTTGCCGTAAATGATGGCAGACGGAAAAGCAACAAACTGCGTGACGAGCAGCGCCAGGACCAGCTGCGTCGAATCGATGCCCAAGGCCGATCCGTAACTGGTGGCCATAGAAATGACCGTGTGCACACCGTCGATATAGAAGAAGAACGCGATCATGTAGACCAGCACGGTCTTGTTGTGGGCGATCTCGCGCATGGTGTGTCCGACCTCGGAGAACACACCGCCCACGATGTGGCCGATGGTGTCCTCGGGACCGCGCTCGCGACCGTACTTTTGCTTATAGGTGCGAATGAGCGGCAGGGTAAAGATGAGCCACCAGGCACCAGTGATGACAAACGACAGACGCGTTGCCAGCATGGTGGGGACGCCAAGAGCGGGGCCACCCATGATGAGCGCAAGGCAGATGACGAACGGCACGGTGGAACCGATGTAGCCCCAGGCATAGCCCGAGCTGGACACGGCGTCCATGCGCTCGTCGGTGGTAATGTCGGGCAGCATGGCGTCGTAGAACGTCATAGAAGAGTTAAGGCCGATGGTGCACAGCACGTACACGGTCAAAAATGCCATGGCGGACATTGGGATAGCCTGCGCCAGGCAAAGCACCAGGCCCGTGAGGAAGAAGCCCAAGAAGAACTTGATCTTGTTGCCGGCGTAGTCGGCAAGCGCGCCCAGAATGGGCATGAGCATGGCGATGACCAGCGAGGCGATCGTCTGCGCATTGCCCCAGGCGACCACCAGGTCGGCCGAGGAAGCGCCGGTATTGATGGCGTTAAAGTAAATGGGCACCACCGAGGTATTGAGCAGCACGAGGGCCGAGTTTCCCACATCGTACATGACCCAGTTACGCTCGATCTTGGTGTATTTCATGGACAGGGACCCTTCGTATTCGCCCGATATGCAGCTAGTTCATCGTACCCCAATTGCACGGAGGCGCCGGTAAGGATTCGGCAAAGAGACAGGAGCGGACCCTACTCCTCGCGGTCGAACTCCTCGTCGGTGCCGAGCACGCGGCCGCTGTAGTTGACGTGACCGGTCACGGCCTCCATATCGCCGGTCTCGATAAAGCGGGCAACCGTGCACTCGTAATCGAGCAGCGCGCGGTCAAAGACCTCGGGGAAGCTCTCGGTCGAGACTTCATCGGTAAAGGGGTTCTTCCATGCCAAGTGGCCCAGGTTGCCGGTACGCTCGGGCAGCTCGGTCGTCACGCGGTGCGCAAGGCCGTCGAGCAGCGAGTAGTCGTGCACCAAGCCCTCAACCAGCGAGATCGCGCGCGTCTTTGCGGAGCCGGCCGGCTCAATCGCGCGGTAAAGTCGCTGCATATTGGCAACGGCAGCACCGTACTCCCCCGCCGGAATGTCAATGCCGTACACGCGTCCGGCAACATAGCTCATCAGCACGCCGGCCACGCGATTGATGCGATCGGTGGTGACGATCTCGCCCGCCGGCGGGTAATCGTCGACCGTAGCGCCATCGCGTTTAAGCTGCAGCATCAGTACATCCAGGTCGCTCTCGATCACGGCATGGACCTGACTGCTCGAATCCTCAAGCTCTGAATCGGACTCCACGATGCCAAACTGCTGCTCATAGACAAAGGGGTGAGCGTTGCGGTCGAGCACGTAATGAGACAGCAGGCCCAGCGCAAAGGCACGACCCAAGCTGGCGTCACGCGGCAGCAGATGCGACACGCCGTCGCGCAGGCACGCGAACTGGCGAGACATGCGCGACCGATGCATGACCTGCGCCAGCAGCGTGCAGTCGGAAACACGCGGTGTCAGAATGTGAAAGAAAAACGGGTCGGGGCCTTGGTTGCCCAAGATAAAGGCAATGCGCTCTTCATCGGACGTTATGACGCCCTGCGGAAGACGGTCGATGCTTTCCTCGCCAAACAGATGATGGGTGATAAGCGCGGGCATAATGATCCTTTCGATTTCATTCGATTCCACCCATTATGCCCACCGCGCGCCCATGCCAAACCTGCGATGGTAAACGACAGCACGCAGACCGTCTACGCAAGCCCCAAGTGTGCTTTAACCTCGGCAGCGCGACGGCGGGACACCGGTACCGTCGAGTTCACGCGGTCAAGCCTGAGCTCCATCAACCCCGTGGAGCCAATCTCAACATTGTGCACGTCTTCCAAATTGACCAGGTAGCTGCGATGAACGCGAATAAAGCCCTCGGAGTCCAAGCGACGCTCGAGCGAAGAGATCGACTCATTGATCAGGTACGTTCCCTCGGCGCAGATGGCGTTGCAAAAATCGGCGCGCGCCTCAAAGTAGCAGACGTCTGCGGCAGGAATGAACACCTTTTTGCCCCCGCGGTCCACCGTCAGACGCAAAGGCTGGCGCGGAGCGTGGATAACACGACGGACACCCAAGGCTGCCTCGATCTTGTCGAGTGCCTTTGACAGGCGTGCGTCCTCGACCGGCTTGACGACATAATCGACGGCATCGAGGTTATAGGCATCAGCCGCATACTCGGCAAACGCCGTCACAAACACAACCACCGGCGGCGTCTTTAGGTTCTGCAGCGTCTCGGCAAGCTCAATTCCCGAGCGACCGGGCATGGTAATGTCTAAAAACAGCACGTCGGGCTTGTTCGACAGAATCGACTCCACGGCTTCGGTGACATTGCCCGCCTCGGCAATCTGACCCACACGCGTATCCTTTTCCAACAGATAGCGTAGCTCAGCCCTAATAGGAGGCTCGTCATCAACCACCAAGATGTTCCATCCCTCGGACATATGCGCTTCCCCTCTTTTTCTCTCAATCCAACCGCGTGCTACACCGTCATCGGCGCCGGCTCATGCGGCTCGCCGTTCAGCTCGACGATGACCTGCGTTCCCACGCCCTCCTGGGACTTCACGCGCATGCCAGAATCTTCCCCGTAAAAGAAATGGATGCGCTGAAGCACGTTGAAGAGCGCCAGGCCGCAACCTCGCTTGATGGAGCCGTCGGCGGTAATGCTCTCGGGCTCCTCTCGGCGATGCTGCTCAAACAGGTGCGCGCAGACTTCTTCGCTCATACCGATGCCGTCATCTTCGACGATGATCTCCAGACCGTCATCGGTCTCAAAAGCCCTAACACGAATAGAAAGCGGCTCGGTCTCGCGCTGCGCATGCTTGATGCAGTTTTCGAGCAGCGGCTGCAAGATAAACGGCGGCACCATGCTGTCGCGCACCTCAAAGTCGATATCGACCGAGACGCGCAGACGGCCGTCGCCATACCGGGCCTGCATAAGGTTGATGTAACGAGTGCCCTGTTCCACCTCGTGCTCGAGCGTTGTGAGGGTATCGGAATCGGACAGTGTCTGACGGTAGTAATTGGAAAAGTCGATGAGCAGCGACCTGGCCTTGTCCGGCTCGGTACGTACGAGCGACACAATGGTGCTGATGGTGTTAAACAGAAAATGAGGATCGACCTGCGATTGCAAGGCGCGCAGCTCCACGCGGGCCGTAAGCTCGTCCTGGCGCTCGAGCTCAAAGCTCGCAAGCTGCGTGGAAATGAGGTCGGCAAAGCCCGAGGCGAGCGCCGTCTGGCGCATATCGATGCTGCTCAGACGGGGATAATACAGCTCGAGCGTGCCCACGCAATGCCCGCGCACGGTAAGCGGTGCGACAATACCGGAGCGCAGGCGCGGAAAGTAGCCACCTGTCTCGGTCGAGGCATCGCGCGAGAAAACGCTTTGCTCACCGCTGTTGATCACATTGAGCGTGGTCCGCAGCACCACCGGGGTGCCCGCGGGGCATTTTGCCGAGTCCTCGCCCCAGCTTGCCAACACCTGCTTGCCGTCGGTAAAGCAGATGGCAGAGGCGATGGTTTCGGACAGGATGATCTTAGAGGCGCCCAGGGCAGCTTCGGGCGTAAGGCCGCGCGACGTGTAGGCGAATATTTTCGACGCGATGGCGAGCGTGCGGTCGGTAGCGCTCGATGTGAGGTCGTCGGGAACGACAAAGACGTACGAGAAGAAGAAGCACAGCATGACCAAGCCGGCAATGACGACAACGGCCGGAACGGGATTGGGATTATCGGTTAGATCCCAGATGAGCAGCAGGATAAGCAGCGGAACGACAATACCGAGCAAGATGGCTTGAACCACATGCTGAGCGGTACGAAAGACCTTGGTAGAGTTGTAGCTCTTGCCCAGAATCAGCCTATTGAGATCCACCGTCATCTCCTTCTTACTGACGCACCCCATAGCAATAAAGAGGGCCGCAAGCGACCCTCTCCATTGCATTATGCAATCAAAAACTGTGTTTTACATCCAGCCATCGACAAACGGTATCTTAGGCGCTGTATTTGTTGGCCTCGCCAAAGGTGCCAGCCTCGACGATCCAGCCGTCCTTCATGATGACGTCCATGTTGTCGGTGTTGAGCACGTGGATGTCGGCGGCGACGTCACCGTTGACGACCAGCAGGTCGGCGCACTTGCCGGCCTCGATGGAACCGGTCTCGTCCTCGATGTGGCACATCTTGGCACCGTTGAGGGTGGCACAGGTGATGGTCTCGACCGGGGTGAAGCCGATCTTGTCGACGAACTCGTACATCTCCTCGATAGAGCAGGTGCCGTACGGGGTGACGAAGGAGAAGGAGTCGGAGCCGATCGTCATGACGACGCCGCGCTTCTTGGCCTCGCGCAGGCAGTCGTAGTTGCGCTGCAGCTCCTTCTCGACCAGGGTGCCCTCGTACTTGTCGTGCAGCTCGGGGACGTAGACGGGCGGATAGGTGGCGTACCAAGTGGGCAGGAAGGCGATCGTCGGGGTGAAGAAGGTGCCCTGCTCGGCCATGAGGTCCATGGTGCGCTCATCGATATCGAAGCCGTGAATCAACTGCTCGCAGCCAAAGCGAACGGAATCGTAGGCAGCGGCGTGGTTGTTGTAGCAGTGGCTCCACACGGGGATGCCGACCATCTTTGCCTCTTCGACCACGGCCTGGATCTCCTCGGAGCAGTAGTGCTGGTCGCGGCCGGAGTCCCAGCGCCAGATGCCGCCACCGGTAGCCCAGATCTTGATGGCATCGGGGTTCTCGCGCAGGCGACGACGGACGGCCTTACGCAGATCCCAAGGACCGTCGACCTGATCGCCCCAGGGGTGCGATTCCTTGTTGAGCTCCTGGCTGCAGTGGTGGGAGTCGCCGTGGCCGGCAACGCGGCAGAAGCCAAGGCCGGTTGCCAGAACGCGCGGGCCCTTGAAGACGCCCTTGTCGATGCAGTCGCGGATCTGGATACCAAAGCGACCGATCTCGCAGACGGTGGTGAGGCCGTGGGTGAGGCAGTCGTAGGCCTGCTTGACGGCGACGGCCTGCTTCTCGAGGAGCGGCTGCATGACCCAGTCGGTGTCATCGTCGGTGAGGTTGCCGGAGAAGTGCAGATGGGTGTCGATCAGGCCGGGCATAACGGTCTTGCCGGCGGCGTCGATAACCTCAACGCCCTCGGGAAGGTCCTGCATGACACCGGCGTACTCGATCTTGCCATTGTCGTCGACGAGAACGAGGGAGTTCTCGACCGGCTCGGCACCGGTACCGTCGATGAGCTTGCCGCCAACGATTGCATACTTAGTGGACATGGTTCCTCCTTATGGATCCATATAGTGGGCGAGGCCATGTTGGGTTATGGCCTCACAAAGCTACCCAAGTGGTGCCGGGTTCGGTGCGCGGGAGAGAGGGCCCCGCGCACCCGATCCGCCCCGGCTAGGCGTTATTTTTTGCGGGAATTGGTGAAGGCCATGAGGCCCAGGCCAACAGCCAGCCAGCCGATCACGATGCTCCACTCCACCATGTTGAGGGAGGCGGGAGAGAACGGGATCACGAGCAGGCCAATGATGGTGCCGCAGGCAACGATAGCGAGGCTGATGCCAAACTTGCCGCCGGGCACCTCGTAGGGACGAGGCAGGTCGGGCTCGGTGAAGCGCATACGCAGGCAAGCGAGGGCGACCATGCCGCAGGAGAAGATGAAGGCGAGGGCCGACACGTTGGTCAGAGGGATGAGCATGTTCTTGCCCAGGAACGGACCGACGACGGTGATGACGCCCAGAACGACGCAGGCGAGCTTGGGAGCGCCGGACTTGGGATCGACCTCGGCGAACTTCTCGGGCAGCTGACCCTTGCGGCCCATGGCGAGCATGATGCGGCTCGTGGCGCCGTAGAAGGAGTTCATCGGGCCCATGGGTCCAAGCGTGGCGATGACGAGCATGGCCAGGTACAGGAGCATGTTGATGCCCTTGAGGCAGGCAAGCGCGGGAACCGGGCTCTTAACAAACTCATGCCAGTCGAGGATGGTGCCGAACGAGTAGATGCAGACCATGTAGAAGCCGCCGGCGGCCAGCAGAGCCAAGGAGATGATCTTACCGAACTTGTTCCAGTTGAGGCCCTCGGCTGCTTCCTCAGCCTGCTGAGGAATGGTGTCGAAGCCGGCGTAGAAGAACGGGGTCAGAACCAGGACCGAAACGATGCCTGCGAACAGGCTGGTGCCCTCGGTAGCGGGCTTGCCGCCGCCAGCACCGGTGACCTGGGAGAACACGGGCATGGCGTTGTCCGGCGAGCCGGTGAACAGCGAGACGCCCATGGCGAGCAGCATGCCGCAGAGCAGGGCCTTGGTCAGGAAGGCCTGCAGCTTGGCGGCCGAGCTGGCACCGCGGAAGTTGAGGAAGATGACGTAGGTTGCAAAGCCGAGCGCGATTAGCGTCGGGAACAGGTAAACGTCGGCGCCCAGGATGGTGTAGAGCTTGACGGCGCGCAGCCACTCAAGGCCGGGCAGGCTGCCGAACATCTCGGACACGAGGGTCGAGATGGCGATGGCCTCCCACGGGCACAGGATGCCGTTGCCCAGGGCCAGGAGCCAGCCGGTGATGTAGCTCATCGTACGGCCAAAGCTACGATCGACATACTCGACGATGCCGCCCGAGATGGGGATAGCAGCCGTGAGCTCACCGAAAACAGCTCCGACGGGCACGAGGAAGATTGCACCCAAGAGGAATGCGATCATAGCGGGAACGGGACCGCCGCCCACGACCATCCAGTCGCCGACCTGCAGAACCCAACCGGTACCGATGATGGCACCGAAACCGATGGTGAAGAAGTTCCAGAGCGAAAGCGTTTTCTTCATGCCGCCGTTGTCCTCGACTGCAACTTCTGCGTTCTTGTCCGCCATTGTTCCCCTCCTTTCCTTTTTGACGCCCCCTGGCGTCACCCCTTGCGCGGTCCGTTTTGCCGCGCGCTTTTATTCCATGGCTTTAAGATACGGCCTTGGCGCAGCAGCGCCGCTCGCAGCTCGACCGAAGGCAGAACTGCAAAACGAGCGGCACCGTTTTTGGGACGAACGGCGGGAGACGTCATTCGTCCTGGACGCTTTCATCTTGTCTGCTTTTGAATACCTGTTGCCGTGACGCTTGGCGCGCGGCGCGGCAACGTTCATACCATTTGTCAGGCTTTTGGTGCACATACCCATGTGTCGTGCATCTTTTTATGTAGGATAGACAAGTTACACACGAGGCAAGGTGATTCGAATGGCATACGGATACAATGACGGCGACCAACGGCCACAAAGCGTGCGCCTTGCCGGCCGCACCACGCCAACGCCCAGAAGCACCTCCGACAACGGCAACCAGCAGCGCCCCCAAGAGCAGCCCGGGGCTTCTTCTCGGCAACAAAGCCGTACCGCGCAGCAGTCAGACCGCGTGAGCACGAGCACACGCCAACGCCAGACCGACACATCGCAGCCGCGCCGCTACGATTGCCGTACGACCGACCACTACGTTAAGCGCTCCTTTTCGCCACCTCAACGCAATCGCGGCAATTCCGCCCCTCGCCCCGCGTCGCACACCACAAGCCACGCACTTCCAGCCCGCCGTCTACGCCTTGCGCTTTGCTCCATTGCCGCCTGCCTCGTCTTTGTGTTTTTGGGATCCTGTATCTCGCACGGATCAGCCGGTCTTGAGCCCACTGCCGAGGACAAGCTGCTTAAAGCTCCCGTCGCGCCCGGTTACTCCTTTGCGTTCTCGACCCCACGCTCGCAATGGCAGGCCGGCACCATGCCCCACATCTACCAAATTGACCCCGCATGGTCGGAGCTGCCCTATGCCGGTGGCACTATTCGCGAAAACGCTTGCGGCCCCACTTGCCTCACCATGGTCTATATCTTTAAGACCGGCCACACCGATAAGACGCCGGTCGATATATGCGCACTGGCCGAAGCCGGCAACTACGCCCCCACTGGTGCCACCGAGTGGTCGTTTATGACAGGCGGTGCGTGGCAGCTGGGGCTCAACGGAACACAGCTCTATAACGATTGCGAATCGATTGCCCAAGCACTTCGCTCGGGTGCGCCCGTTATCGCCGCAGTGCGCCCCGGTACGTTTACCAACGTAGGCCACTACATCGTGCTCTACGGCATCGACGATGCCAACCAGATTGGCGTCTACGACCCCAACTCGGCCAGCCGCAGCGCCCGCCGCTGGGGCGTGGTGGAGGTCCTCAACGAAGTCGAAGCCATGTGGGCCTACTACTAGTCATTGGGGACAGACTTAAATGAGTGGTCATTGGGGACGCTCTTGTTTGACTAGTCATTTAAGAACGTCCATTACAGTCGAAATTGTCAGCCCGGGCCCGTCTCGGGCTACGATTGAGGCGCGCCCAGAACGGGCCGCCGACCGGGCGCCCGCGCACGGCCGAACGTCCCTGCCCCCGAGAGGGCCCGTTGGGTGCTGCCGGCGCGGGACGCGCCGCCCCCGACGGCTGATAGGAAAGTGCCGGGCAGGCGCCGCGGCTGGTAATGTGAGTGCCGAGGGGGAGGCCATCCGGTCGAACGACTACCGGAAGGATACCACCGTGAAAGCGCCATCGACCAGACCCGCGGCCGTGCTCGGCCTGGACGTCGGCAAGTCCTCCCACTGGGCCCGCCTGGTCGACCGCGGCGGGGAGGTGCTGGCCAGCGCCCCCGTCCGCAACCGGGAGGGCGCTCTCGACGCGCTGTTCTCCTCCGCGCCCGCCGGCACGCTCGTCGTCGTCGACCAGTTCCGCAACATAGGGTCCCTCGCCGTGAGGCGGGCCCGCGCCGCGGGGCTCGGGGTCGCCCACCTGCCCGGGCTCGCCGCCAGCCGCGCCGCCGGGCTGTTCGCCGGCGAGGCCAAGACCGACGAGCGCGACCGGGTGCCCTACCGGGAGTAGCCCCGACGGTTGACAAAACTATAGGAACACCCAATGACTAGATTGAAAAGCTGTACGTCAGCATCCAAAGATGTCGGAAAATGTCGACTTTGGATGCTGGCGTACATGTTTGGTTCGTATGGGTTCGGCTCGGTTGGCGCGAACTGGCCGCAGTGCGCGTGCTAGAGCAGGTTCTTCTGCACCCACGCGATGATGTCGCTCGACTCGTAGAGCGGTTTACCGTCGATGAACAGGCAAGGAACCTGGCGTTTTCCGCCGACGGCGATGAGCGTCTGCTCGGCATCGGAATCGGTCGAGATATTGCGCTCGGGAATGGTCACGTCGTTATCGGCCAAAAAGCGCTTGACCTTTATGCAATACGGGCAGCCAGTCATAACGTAGAGCGCGAGCTCGTGATCAGTAGCCATAGGTCTCCAATCGGTTGAGGTTTCGATTGAAATACCCAAAGCCGCTGCGGTCTATGCGTGAGCCGACGGCGACTCGATCGCCTGAACCAGAAACGCCGTGGCACCGGCGCCGCAGGGCTTGTCGTAGTAGTCGATAAAGCGCTGATCGGCAAGATAGCCGCGGGCGAGGCCCAGGTATGCTTCGTCTTGGGGTTCGTGTCCCCAGTTAAGGCCAATCCATCGACGGTGCATTGCGACAAGCTTGCGCGCCTCGCTTCCATCCGGTTCGCTGTCGCCCATGGCGATCGAGAGCTGGCCCAGAATAGCGCGTTCAAGTTCCTTCATGTCGTTCCATGTCTTGGGGTCCATGTCCAGCAGTGCCTCGTTTGCTGCATCGACGGCCTCGTCGCCATAGCGCGCTCGCGCCTCGGCACCGTAGCGCTCCTCGTTTTCCTGCACGGTACGCCAGCGCTCCAGTTGCGGCAGCACGGCGCCCATGAGCGAGACGGCTTCGTCGAGCGACATACCGGTGTTTTGTGCCAGGCGCGGGGCGCAATCCTCAATCATGGCCTCCATCGTGGTCTCGTAGGTGTACTTGCCGCGGTCGTAGCACCACTTGCAGTAATGGTCGGTCGTGGCGCCCGCGGCATCGGTGCCGCAGTCGTCGGGCGTGAGCACCATGCCGCAGCTCTGACAATAGTGCTCGGGCATTTCGAGCAGGTGCGACAGTGGCTCTCCGGTAACGGCGGCAATGAGCTTCATCATGTCGATGCCCGGGGTGACTTCGCCGCGCTCCCAACGGCTCACGGCTTGGCGCGTGACGTAGAGCTTGGCGGCGAGCTGCTCTTGGGTAAGGTGATGGGCGCGACGGATGGCAATGAGCTTTTCTGCAAAGGCCATAGCGGCTCCTTTCTGCTGGTTGATGGCTTAAGCATACGCGGCAGCCGATGTCCTTCCAAGCAACCGTTGGTTGCACGACGGGGACCGCGGCGAAGAATTGCGCGCAACGCCCCACACCTCCATGCCGTACAATGACCGGCATGGAACCTATCGCACACATATATACCGACCTGCCGCAGAAGTTCGGCATTCCCCGCAACAGCTTCCTTGCTCCCCATCTGCAGGGACGTATCATTTTCGAGCCGGAGTTCGCGCTGGACGCGGCGGTGGAGGGGCTCGATGAGTTCTCGCATCTATGGTTGCTTTGGGAGTTCCAAAACGGCACGCCGGGCGGGGCCGCGGCAGATATCGCCGCAGACCTAGCGACTAAGGATAAGAGCGGTGCTACGTCCAAGTGGGCACCTTCCGTGCGTCCGCCGCGCTTGGGCGGTGTCGAGAGGCGCGGCGTCTTCGCTACGCGAAGCCCGTTCCGTCCCAATCCTATAGGTCTTACCTGCGTAAAGCTTGATCATGTGGAGTTGACGGCGCAAGGCCCCGTCATTCACGTGTTGGCTGCGGAC
>URZR01000024.1 GCA_900552425.1 uncultured Collinsella sp.
GTACGACGTACCCGCCGCGGCGCACGTAAAGATCGATCCCGCCACCTTCCGCCCCTGGCGAGCAGCAGACGCCGAGTTTTTCGGCCATAGGTGATAGAAGGGCGGCCTCTTTGTCACCTGCTGTTGGTATAACTCGGTATAAGTTGGTATAACTATAGGCAGCGTTTGCCAATCCGAGGAGGCCGACATGCATCCAAATCCCTTTAAGCCAACGGCTGGTAAACGACCTCCGATACTCATCGGTCGCGAGTCGGTCATCGAAGATTTTGAGGAAGGGCTCGATAACGGCGCCGGGGCGCCGGGCAGGCTCATGCTCATTACGGGAAACCGCGGCTGTGGCAAAACAGTTCTCCTGCGGGAGCTGCAACGTCTGGCCAGTGAGCGCGGATGGGCGGTTGTCTCCGATTCCGCTTCGCTTGGTTTATGCGACCGCTTGGCCGACGCACTCCGCTCGAATAAGCCCGTTGTGACGTCAATGGAGTTTGGCCCATCGTTTGGACGGATGTCGGTTGAGGCGGCGCGGGCAAAAGGCGAGACGTTGCGAGGGCTGGTCAACGAACGTCTCAAGAAACTCGGTCCAGGTAAGGGCATCCTGTTTGCGATTGACGAGGCTCAATCGGCGTCTATTGAGGAGCTGGCGGCCCTTGCCGTTCTTTATCAGCAGGTGCTGGGAGATCAGGATGCCACGGGCTTGCCCGATAGCGACCAGCGCGGTCTTGCGCTGGTCTTTGCCGGCTTGCCCAGCATGGTTGACGATCTGCTCGAAGAGCCGAGCGTGACGTTTTTGCGACGTGCCCAGCAGCGTACGTTGGGGACGATTTCTTTGCCCAAGGTGCGCGATTCGTATATCCAGACGGTCGAGTGTGCCGGTCTTTGCGTTGATGCGGGAACGGCGGACCTTGCAGCGCACAAGAGCATGGGGCATCCCTATATGGTTCAGCTGGTGGGATATTACATGTGGCGGTCTGCTGTCCGGCGTGGCTCGCAAGTCATTGAAAGGCGCGATGTCGAGGATGGCCATGCGGATGCCGTCTCCGAGTTCTACGAAGCGGTTGACGCGCCTCTGTATTACGGACTGCGCACCCCACAGCGTCTCTTTATCGAGGCCATGGCGGTTGACGAGGACAAGCCGACGCGCATGGCGGATATCATTGAGCGCTGCGACCGTACCCAGAGCTGGGCGAGTAAATATCGCGCAAGCCTGATTCGCGAGCGCGTCATCGAGGCTGCCGGATACGGTCTCGTCCGGTTTACCGTGCCCATGCTGAGCAAGTACATTCGCGATTGCGTTTTAATGTGACAAAGGGACTGTCCCTTTGTCACATTCGATCAACAGGAAGGGGAGCGATGGCGGTGTCGCAACAACCAAGCGCTATCGAGGTGCGTGGCGCGCGTGTCCATAACCTTAAGGACATCGATATCGATATTCCGCTGGGAAAGCTGGTGGGTATTGCCGGCGTGTCGGGCTCGGGCAAGAGCTCGCTGGCGCTGGGTGTTTTGTATGCCGAGGGCTCGCGCCGTTACCTGGAGGCGCTCAGCACCTATACCCGCCGTCGGCTGACGCAGGCAGAGCACGCTCAGGTGGACGAGGTGCTGCACGTGCCGGCGGCACTCGCATTGCATCAGCGCCCCAGTGTACCGGGCGTGCGCTCGACTTTTGGCACCATGACCGAGCTCAACAACAGTCTGCGTCTGCTCTTTAGCCGCTGCGCCCATCACGTGTGCCCGCATTGCGGGGCGCGTGTGGAGCCGAGCCTTAACGTGGCCGCGGGCCTGTCGCTCGCGTGCCCCGCATGCGGCCGCGAGTTCTATGCGCCGGGGGCCGAGGACCTTGCCTTTAACAGTGGCGGCGCGTGTCCTACCTGCGGAGGCACCGGCGTCATGCGCGAGGTGGACGAGGCGAGCCTGGTGCCCGACGAGTCAAAGACCATCAACGAGGGCGCGGTGCTTCCCTGGGGCACGCTCATGTGGGATCTGATGAAGCAGGTGGCTGGCGAGATGGGTGTGCGCACCGACGTGCCGTTTAACCAGCTCACGCCTGTCGAGCGCGATATCGTGTTTCATGGTCCGGCGGTTAAGAAACACATTCTCTACGTTCCCAAAAACGGCGAGGGCGCCACGCCGCTCGACTTTACCTATTACAACGCCGTCTATACCGTTGAGAATGCGCTCGCCAAGGTTAAGGACGATAAGGGACTTAAGCGCGTAGCTCGCTTTTTGCGCGAGGGCCCGTGCCGCGATTGCGGCGGCACGCGTCTCTCCGAGGCTGCGCGCCAGCCCCAGGTGCGTGGTATCAATCTGGCACAGGCGGCGGCCATGACGCTGGGCGAGGCGATTGAGTGGGTGCGCGTAGTGCCTGCATCCTTGCCGACCGAGATGCGGCCCATGGCGACGGACATCTGCGATTCGTTTTTGAGCACGGCGCGTCGCCTGGTCGACCTGGGGCTCGATTACCTTTCGCTCGACCGCGCCGGTGCCACGCTATCCACAGGTGAGCGCCAGCGCGTGCAACTTGCCCGCGTGGTGCGCAACCGATCGACGGGTGTGCTCTATGTGCTGGACGAGCCCTCGATCGGTTTGCATCCTGCCAATGTCGACGGTCTGGTAGGCGTGATGCGCGATCTGGTGGATGACGGCAACACTGTGGTTGTTGTTGACCACGATACGCGCGTTCTAGCGGAAGCTGACTATCTGGTCGAGATGGGCCCCGTTGCCGGAGCAGGCGGTGGTAATGTGATTGCTGCAGGTACGGTGGACGAGGTCGAACAATCGCAGGGCAGCCGCATCGCCCCGTTCTTGCGCTCGGACCCCAAGCGTCTGCGCCCGCAGGTGGCTGACGACGAACTGTTCGACCTAGGCCATATCCGCATGGCGACCGATGCCATCCATACCGTCAAACCACTCGAAGTCGATATCCCGCGCGGCCGCCTTGTCGCGGTGACGGGTGTTTCGGGTTCGGGCAAGACGACACTGGTGCTCGAGACGCTCATCCCGGCACTCAAGGTGCAGGCAGCCGGCGAGCGCCTGCCCAGGCACGTGCGTTGGATCGATGCCGAGGGTATCGCGCGCGCCAACCTGATTGACGCCACGCCCATCGGTGCCAACGTGCGCTCGACGGTGGCGACCTATGCCGACATCCATGACGAGCTGCGCCGCGCCTTTGCCCGTACGCCCGAGGCCAAGGAGGCAGGGTATAAGGCGGGCGCCTTTAGCTACAACACTGGCACCTTGCGCTGTCCTACGTGCGATGGCACGGGTTCGATATCGCTTGACGTGCAGTTTTTGCCCGATGTCGAGATCGTCTGCCCTGCATGCCGCGGCTCGCGTTATGCCGACGCAGCCTCGTATATCCATCGCGAGGGCAAGGACGGCAGCCTACTTACATTGCCGCAGCTCATGGATATGAGTGTGGACGAGGCCATTGACGCCACGTTGGGACTCAAGAAAGTCCAGGCGCGCTTGCAGACCTTGCACGACCTGGGTTTGGGCTACTTGACGCTGGGCGAGCCCACGCCGGCGCTCTCGGGCGGCGAGGCGCAGCGACTTAAGCTTGCGAGCGAGATGGGCCGCGTGCAGGACGATGCCGTATTCGTATTCGACGAGCCCACGATCGGCCTGCATCCGCTCGATGTTCAGGTGCTGCTGAGTGTGTTTGACGGCCTCGTTGCCAAGGGCGCCACGGTTATCGTGATCGAACACGACCTCGACCTTATCCGTAATGCCGATTACGTGATCGACATGGGCCCGGGCGGCGGCGACGCAGGCGGACAAATCGTCTGTGTCGGCACGCCGGGTGACATCGCTGCCTGCTCCGCAAGCATCACCGG
Organism: uncultured Collinsella sp.; assembly: GCA_900552425.1. Lineage (GTDB taxonomy): Bacteria > Actinomycetota > Coriobacteriia > Coriobacteriales > Coriobacteriaceae > Collinsella. Next base: position 3,828 of record URZR01000024.1, read on the forward strand.
CCGCTACCTCTAACCGAATGTGACAAAGGGACTGTCCCTTTGTCACATTCCCGTTAAAGCCAGCATCTGTCGGCATGGCGCTTGAACAGTTTTCGCGTGAGGGTCAAAATGGCCTCAACCCATTCGCGAAATTTGCACGCCCTATAGTGAGTGGGCTCTCGCTTGAGCTGATGCTGCCAAGAGGCAGCCGATAGGGGCAATTATGGACAATCGAATCTTTGGGTATGCGCGTGTCTCTTCCGCAGACCAGAACCTGGGCCGCCAATTAGACGCGCTGGCAAGGTTTCCCGTGCAACGGAGCCAGATTTATGCTGACAAGGCAAGCGGTAAGGACTTTAAGCGTCCCCAGTACCAGCGTCTTCTTCGCAGGCTGCGCGAAGGCGACGTTCTCGTGATCAAAAGTATCGATCGTTTGGGCCGCAATTATCGTGAAGTCCTCGATGAGTGGCGACGCATCACGGTGGATAGGAATGCTGCCATCGTGGTGCTTGATATGCCATTGCTCGATACGCGCGAGCAGCCTGATGGCATTACGGGAACGTTCATGGCGGATCTGGTTCTTCAAATCTTGAGCTATGTGGCGCAGCTAGAGCGCGAAAACATCAAGCAACGCCAGGCGGAGGGCATCGCGTCGGCGCGTTTGCGTGGCGTGAAATTTGGAAGGCCGGCATTCGAACGCCCAGATAGCTATCGCGATGTCATCAAATTATTCGAAGGGGGAGAGGTTACGAGGCGAGAGGCTGCTGCGCTTTTGAACGTCAGCGTCTCGACGTTCGATCGTTGGAGACGGGCGGACGCGACCAGTTTTGACCGTTTGTCGTCTGCTCGTCCTCTTTAGCTAGACATTTTGACGAGGGGAGTTAATTACACAGAGCCCACTCCTTCCCTCGATGTTTATCCAGTTCACGCCCTTGAACCAAATAGTGCCACCGCGTTGCCAATTCGTCTGCTTTTTGACGAGGGCTATATATCGTGTTTTGTTTTGTATTTAAAGGAGGACGAAATGAAAAGGCGTTATGGAATGGCTCTGGTGACCGCGCTATTTGCGATGGTGTTTTGTGGGGCGCTTCTGCTGAGCGGCTGTTCGCAGTCTGAGAAGAAAAATGATGAACCTGATTATGCCGATGACCGTGCAATGGCTGTGATTGCTCAAGGTTATCAAAAGCGGTCGGATTATATCGAATCGCTTGGAGAAGATGCTGATCTAAGCTCGAATAAAGTGCGAAAAGAGATAATTAAAACCGAGATCGATAACGACAAAGAACTCAAAAAGGCGCCTTTTAAAGACGCTAAGATGCAGGAAGATGTCATCGCCTATCTCAACCTGCTTGACAATCAGCTTGATGTTACCAAGAAGTATGCGGAATCTGATCCTAAGTACTACGAGGAATGGGAAAAGGCCTACGACGCACGATCCGCACAGCTTAAGAAACTGGTCGATCGATATGACTTAACAGTCGATGACGAGTATCAAGATGAGTTTGACGAGCTAATTAAGAACGGTAGGACCGTAGAGGAGAAGACGCATAACGATGAGGTTATCAACGGTTTGCTCTCATCGGCGAATTTTGAGAAAAGTGATGATGGCTACGGTCTCTATACGTACACCGCAATCGTCGAAAATACCTCTGACATATCGTTCGAAAACGTTTATCTAAACGTTGCCCTTTACGATGCCGATGGTGTGAGGGCGGAAGAATGCTACGCAGATACATCTGCCTGGGCGCCTGGCGAGAAGGTGAAGTTTGAGGTAATGAGCGAGGTTGACGCCTCGAGGCTTGCGCCGACGGTGTCGGGTTACAGCGTCAAGGAATAGTTCGCGGGAATTGAAAAGAAAGCGCGGCCGTTTTCTTTGAACGGTCGCGCTTTGCATTGAGCCGTTGACGGAATGATTCGTGCCATCATGCTCGCGCTGGAAGATGATGGGAACGTCGGGGCAATAAAGGAAAGGTGAAACAGGATGGCAAAAACAAAATTTCTTACAACGATACCGCAAAAGGTTGCCTTTGGCGGGTTAGTCGTTGTTACGGTTCTAGCGGTTGCCTGGGGTATCTGGATGTCATTGACGCGTAATCCTACAACGATCAGCGATGATTCGATTCGCGAGGAGATCACGCCAGTCGTTAAGCTCGTGACGTACGAGTACAACTTCACCCAGCTGCTTTCAATTGATGAGGCGGGCAATCCGCTTGGGTGGGAAAACCCCTTTACGTCTAAGCGATATGTCGCAACGATTGACGGCAAAGCTGACATCGGGATCGATGCCGATAAGATGAAGGTTACAATCGTACGGGCTAATATGGCCGATAAGAATTCAGAGGTCAAGAGCGTAAAGGTTATACTGCCTCACTCGGAGATCACCTCGTTCTCGACAGACCCCAATACGCTTAAGAAATATGTTGAGGACAATGGCTTTCTTAACTGGAATCAAGTAAGCACGGATGATCTAAACACGTTATTGAAACAGGCAAAGAAAGAGCAGACCAAGAAGGTCAAGGAAAGCAATATGCTCCAAGAATCTGATGATAGAGCCTGCGCCCTTATCGAAAAACAGGTCAAAGCCTTATGCGGCGATGACGTCAATGTTGACGTTGCGTTTGAGTAGGGGTGAATAGCATGTTGGATAAACGGCAACAGATCGCTGGGGCCGGCTCGCTTCTGATCGGGCACTACACCACCTTTCTCGACACTACCTTCAACTCGGCATTTGGCGATGAATATACGGTTGATTTCGACTATCGGAAATAGGAGGTCACAATGGAGGATAAAGACGATCTGGCTGTTGTCGAAAGGGAGGAGCCGCCGCGACATAAGCAGAGTTTTGATATCCGTAAGGCCGCTGCCGGGTTGGTTGATGGCGCCGGAAGCGCGATGGCGGGCGCGGTTGCAACCGTACAGAAAGTTGCCGATGGTGCAATGCGTGCTGCAACTCCGCTGGTCGATGACGCCTTGGCAGCTATTGCTGATGCGGCCGATGGTGCGGCAGGTACTGCTGCGGATATCGGTGACGCGGTCAACGATTGGGCATACCAGCAGCAGCTTAATAGATACAGGCCGGTAACCAAGGAGACCTATCAGAGTCCTTCATTCCATTTGCCGAACATGATTCGAATTGTTGACGGAAATGAGCGCCGGGGCATCGACGCCTGTAGAGATGCTATTGGTTGGCTGGATACTGTTAAGGGCACGCAGATTTTCAATCTGTACCGCGAGGCAATCGGGGATAGCGAATTGTCTTTCTATCCTAAACCATCTCTTTACTCCACATATTACATAGATGCTTTTGATCGGTCTCGCTTTGTTGACCTTGACTCTTATTTTGCAACCATGCAACAAGACAAGATGGCCGAGTTGAGACGGATTGCGTTCATGCTTGGCGCGAAGCGCTGCAAGCTGGAGGTGACGGAGTACGAGGAAACTCGGCGAGGCCGCCAGGTTAAGGGAAATGCCAAGGCGGGAAAGAAGGGCTCGGTTCGAATCGACGGTTCCTTGAGCGATTCAACGAGAAGCGAGAAGAAAATTCTGTTTACACAGGAATTTGAGGGCGACATGGTTCCACAGCGCCCTGAGCTCCATTGGTATGCCCATGACTCAGATGTTCTCTTGTTAATTGAGACGAGATGTGGTGGAGAGGATAAAAACAAGGCGAAGAGCTATCGGGTCGAATTGAAAAGTGAAACGACCATGACCATGTCTGTATCACTTGCTATGGCTATCGACGAGGCATGCAGCAAACTGAACATAAGGGCGAATTCGAGCCTGACAAGCCAAGCTAAGCGAGAACTCCGGCAATCGTTTGTATTTGAAGTTGAATTCTGATGTGTGGGGACCATTTGCTGCGGGGTTCCTGTCCTTTACGGGGTGGAAGCATAGAAACCCATACGGTGCAACTCAGTAAAAGTTAGTAATATACTGGCATCTTTTCTAGTTAAAAGCGTTTAAAACCGGTTAATTCCATTTAAATCAGTAGGTGCAATATGTGACAAAGGGACAGTCCCTTTGTCACATTCCGGGGAAGTTTGTCTGGCGCAGGGCTTCGTAGAGGACGATGGCGGCGCTGTTGGAGAGGTTGAGGGCGCTGATGCGGTAGTCGTCCGGGTCTACAAAGTTGCCGCAGATATCCTGCCGAAGGATGGCTTCGTGGCCGTCCTCGGTATGCCCGAGCGACTCCTCATGAGCCTCCCAGGCATCGGCGTTATCGAGTGAGTCGCAATCGCGTAGCATGGGGATGCGCTCGCAGCGTTCGGACGCCGCGGCAAGCAGTGGCTCGGGAATCCCCGAGCTCTCGCTGCCAAAGACCAAAAAGTCGCCGTCGCGGTAGGTGCTTTGCGCATAGGTACGGCGCGCCTTTTTGGTCAGCAAGTGCAGGCGTTCGTCGGCGGGGGAGAGGCCGTTGCGCGCAAGGAAATCCTCCCAGCCGGCATAGGTCGTCACGTCCAAGTTTTGCCAGTAGCCCAGGCCGGCGCGACGCACCGTCTTGTCGTCGAGCGAAAACCCCAGCGGCTCCACCAGATGTAGACGGGCGCCGGTAACCACGCAGGTGCGGCCGATATTGCCCGTATTGGCCGGAATCTCGGGCGCATACAGCACAATGTTGAACATGAATCTCCTTGGCTCAGAACGAAAAACCACCACGAAGGGTACCTTCGTGGTGGTTTGGTGGTTACGTAGGCGGAAAAATGCCCGCTTGGATAAACCTAGGCGCGGTGCCAGTCGGTCAGGCAAGCATCGAGGGAGGCGATGAGTGCATCCTTGTCCATGTGACGGCCGATGATGCACAGGCTCGTCATGCGGTCGCCCGTCTCGTCGTCCCAAATTTGCATGATCTCGGGGCTTTCGTCGATGATCTTCTGCTTCTCGCCCTCGGGCGCGGAGTCAACGAACAAGCCGTTCTCCATCAGGCGCATCTGGTGGCCGGCCTGCTCAAACATGTAGCACATGTCCGGATCGCCGGTCTGCCACAGCGGACCCTTGACGCGAATGACCTCGTCGGGCCACTCTTGCTCAACAAAATCGGTGAACTTTTGCAGGTCAAACGGCTTGCGGCGCGAGTACACAAAGGTGTCGATGTCGTACTCGAGCACCTCGGGGTCGTCGTGCTCCTCGGGATGCTCCATGGCCTCGATCCAAGCGGCGGAGTTGTAGGCGCGCATAAAGTCGAAGCGGCCGGTGTCGAGCAGCTCCTCCATGGGGACCTCGCCGTTTTGGGCCTCGACAATCACGGCGTCCTTCTGCAGGCTGCGCACGATGGCCTTGAGCTCGGCGATCTGCTCGGGGCTCACGGTATCGGTCTTGTTGAGGATTAGCGTGGAGCAGAACTCGATCTGCTGGATGAGCAGGCTCTCGATGTCGTCCTCGTCGATATCCTCTGCCAGCAGGTCGCGGCCTCCGTTGAACTCGTCGTACATGCGGGCGCAATCGACCACGGCCACGATGTTGTCGAGTGCGAGCTTGGGCTCGCCGCCCACCTTGGCCTCGTCGCAGAAGCTCGAGATGGTGTAGGCGATGGGGATAGGTTCGCAAATGCCCGATGCCTCGATAATGATGTAATCGAACTTGCCCGAATCGGCGATGCCCTCCAGCTGGTTGGCCAGGTCATCCGAAAGCGTGCAGCAGATGCAGCCGTTGGTGAGCGGGATGAGGTCGTCGGTCTCGGAAAGGCCGCCGTCGGCGATAAGGCTGGCGTCGACGTTGATCTCGCCGATATCGTTGACGATCACGGCGGCGCGGATGCCGCCGTCGTTAGCGAGGATGTGGTTGAGCAGCGTGGTCTTACCGGCACCGAGGTATCCGGTAAGCATGATGATCCTCACGGGTTTGTTGGGCATGTGCCCTCCTTTGTTAGACATGGTTTACAGCTGAATCATATGCCAAACGCCTGCTCTTATACCCACGCGCCGGTAAATAACACAGGCTACTCCCAGGCTCCCCACACGTCCGGGCAATAGCCGACGGTTGCCTTCTTGCCGTTGCGCACAATGGGCTCGGCCAGGACCTGCTGATTCTCGAGCAACTTATCGAAGTGCTGGCTGGGGGTAAGGTGCTGGATGAGCGCGAGCGTCTCCTCGTCCTTGGCTTTAGGGTTGAGCAGCTTGTCGATGCCGCCGACTGCCTGCATCACGCTCGTGAGCTCGCCCTTGCTCATCTCCTTTTCTTTAAGGTCAATAAACTGCACCTTAATGCGGCGCTCCTTAAAATAGCGCTGGGCCTTCTTGGTATCGAAGGACTTTTTGGTGCCAAAAATCTGGATATTCATTGTTTGGTTCCGCCGTTCTAACGAACGGCGGTCACCTCGACGCTGCAAAGCCATCTGATGGTCAATCTGCCTTTCAATCGTCGGGCGCGGGCAAAAGCCCAGCGCCCTCCTCTTTCAAGGCACCTTGCCTCATCAGCTGGCTTATCGCTGACATTGATAGAACATCGAGGTGACCACCGTTGGAATTATCTGATGAAGTTGGTACGCTCTCGATCGACCTGGGGGGCCTCGATGCCGGCGGCCTGTCCAGCTTCGATACAGTGCAGGAGCCAGGCCATGTTTTTGCTGATGTTTCGCATGGTGGCAAGGCCTTCGGCATCCTGGGCGGCCTCGCCCGGCATGGCACCAAAGACGTTGTTCCAGTACGTGGAGGCCACCACGGGCATCTGGTTGATGGTGAAGTACTTGTTGAGCACGTCGAAGGTAGTCGACGTGCCGCCGCGACGGGCAACGGCGACAGCGGCGCCCGGCTTGTGCGCAAAGGCTTTGCTGCCTGCATAAAACGCGCGGTCGAGGGCCGAAAGGATGCGGCCGCTGGGGTGCGCATAGTAGACGGGCGAGCCAAAAACAAAGCCGTCGGCTTGTTCGGCGGCAGCGATGAGCTCGTTCACCACGTCGTCGTCAAAGGTGCAGCGACCGCCAAGCTTGCCACACTGGCCGCAGCCGATGCAGTCGCGAATGGGCTTGGCGCCCAGCTGAAACACCTCGGTATCAATGCCTTCTGCATTAAGTTGCTCTGCGACCTCGGTGAGTGCGCGGGCGGTGTTGCCGTTTGCCTTGGGGCTGCCATTGACTAAAAGAACCTTCATCACAAACTCCCTCTGCTGTCGGTGACTTCTGCGGAGGATTATCGCACGAGCGGGTAGATGGCGTGGGGCGCGATGTGAAGCGGCTTGTGTTTCACATCGCGCCCCACAGCGCTAGTCCAGCTTGGTGCCCGGTACTTGCGGCGCCTCTTTAAGCCGCGCTTTGAGCTCGTTCAAAATGGAAACGGGCTGTCGGTCGACGCCGTCCAGATGGAGCGTGGCCACGCGAATGGGCGGCTGATATTCAAGCGAGCCGATGAGCACGGGAGAGCCCAGGAATCGTTCGATTTCCTCTGCGATCGCGTCGGTCTCCTGGGGATCGACGTCGTCGAAGAGTGCCACGAACGTTGGTCCCGTCGAGCGGAACAGGCGACCCTTGCCGCGCGAACAATCCATGAGGCAGGCAGCGCTTTCGGCGAGCACGCGGTCGCCTGCATCGAATCCAAAGCGGGCATTGACCTCGGCGATATCGTCGACCTTAATGGCGATAAAGCCTGCCTTGCGCGCCACGCGGCGCATCTCTCCAATAGCGTTGATCAGGGCGTGAATATCGCCCAGACCGGTCACGGAATCGGTCGCATCTGCCAAGCTTCGGTTGATGATAATGCCAACGTACATGTTAGGCTCGGTATCGGTGCCGTCCAAGCGGTAGCCCGTACAGTCGCAAAGCGCGTATTTTCCAGTGGCATCCATGACGCGATACTGCATGTAGTGGAAGTGCCACGTGCCGCTGGCCACCATATCGAGCTCGGCGCGCACGTTGTCGCGGTCCTCGGGATGAACGCGGGCAAGCCACATCTCGACCGAATGATAGGGGTGCTGGGAGGGCAGGTCAAAATCGCGCACGGCATTAACCGACCATTGCGATTCGCCGGTATCGAGGTTGAGGATGAATGGATAGCGCGTTTCGGAGCTCATGGAGATTGCTTGGAACACCCGGTCGTTGCACGGAAACTGCTCGGCGATTGGGTGTTGCGGCGCGTCACTGTCTTTCGGTTGCTGCACACGATGCATAAGCTTATAGCGATACATCTTGCGATCGGCATCCATCGTCATCTGGCGACGCGTGTCGCCTGCAAGCGGGTCGACGCGCGAGCAGCCAAAACTAAAACTAGAGATCATGGGCGCTTTATCGTCTGATGTCGCCTCGATAAGGTCGGCGCGTGTTCGCTCCAGGCGCTGCTCGAGCTCGGTTTCGTCTGTCGTGGGGGACACAAGTACAAATTCGTCGCCACCGATACGGAACAGAAGCTCATCGTGCTCCATGGTTTCGGTGAGCGCGCGGCAGATGCTCAGAATATAGCGATTGCCCTCGGCGTGGCCAAACCTATCGTTGCAGTGCTTGAGGTGATCGATATCAATATAGGCGCAGGTGAAGGGAGTGCCTTTGAGCCAGAGCTGATCGACATGGCGATCGAGCCCGCCACGGTTGCCTAGATTGGTGAGCGAATCGATATGGGCGCTGCGCTCAAGCAGCTCGCGTTCTTGCTGCAGGATGGCAAATGTCTTCTGTAGCTGCTCGCCGATGGCGCGCAGCTCCGTGGGCAGTGCGGCAACATCGAGCTCGGTGGTTGAGGCCCCGTTCGCAAGCCGCTGAAGATGAGCGATGATTGATTGCTCACCCAGGCGATACGACTCATTCATGATGGATAACCTCTCTCGGGGGGGGGCTCTCTCTCGGGGCCTCCCTCGGGGGGAACAACGGTTTACATCATATCCCCAATTCGATTTGGATTGGGGATATGAGTTAGCCGATGGGGACAAAACCCCTTCGGCGGCGGCGTTTTGCGCGCGAACGTATCAGTTGTCGTTACCGTCATCGAGCAAAGCCTCAAAATCCTTCGCCGGCATGGGACGGTAGTAGAGGAAACCCTGAGCGTAGCGGGCACCCATGTTGCGCAGCATGTTGGCCTGCTCATTGGTCTCGACGCCTTCGATCACAACGGGCAGATGGAGCGACTGCGCCATCTCGAGCATCGATGAAATGATGTGCGCACTACGGCCTTGATCGCCGTCGACGGGCGCAAACGTGCGGTCGAGCTTGATGACGTCGACGTTGACGTTCTTGAGCATCGCGAGCGTGGACTGGCCGGTGCCAAAATCGTCCATATAGGTCGAGAAGCCGCGGGTGTGCAGGTCGGCCGTCAGCTTATCCACGGCCTCGGACTCTCCCGTATAAGCCGTCTCGGTGATCTCGATACGCATGAGCTCGGGCGGTAGGTTGTATTGGGCGGCAAGCGTCCCCATATGTTCGGCAACGTCGCAGGCAAGAATATCCACGCGCGACACGTTAAGCGAGATCGGAACCACGCGAAGCCCCCGATCTATACGCTCGCGCAGCCACATGGCAACGCCCTGCCAAACGTATTTGTCGAGCGTCATCACAAAGCCGCTTTCCTCGAGAGCGGGGATAAAGGTGGCGGGCGAAATGAGGGAGTCGTCCTTGTCGATCCAGCGCGTGAGTGCCTCGGCGCCAATGATCTCGCCGGTTTCCATGTCGACCTGGGGCTGCAAGTAGTAGGTAATGCGGCCGTTTGAGAGCGCGTACTGGAATTCGGTCAGCGTGCGGTGGAACGCGATTTCGCGTTCGTACTCGTCGGGGCGGAAAATGGCAATGCGCTCCTTGAAGTCGCTTTTCGCGCGCCGATTGGTAAACATGGCCTTGGCCTGCGCATCGATGGTGATTTCCTCGCTGGGGTCGATGGGGAAAACGCCCATGGACGGCCAGAAACCCACGCCGTTATCGTGCTTGGCCACGGCCTCGCGAACGCGGTTATAGATTTGATGGACGGTGTTGTGCTCAAAGGGGATGAGAATGCAAAAGTCGTCTTGGCCCCAGTATCCTGCGACGCCCATCTCGGCATTCTCGATGTCTTTGAGGACCGTGCCCACATCGGCGAGCACGCGGTCGCCCTCGGCCTGTCCGTGCCATTCGTTGAACAGTCGCATATGACCCATGTCGACGGTGGCGATACACCAAGCGGCGTCGCGCCTTGTCTTAAGAAATGCGTTGGCACGCCGCATAAACTCGCTGGGTCGATAGAGGCCCGTGAGCGTATCGATGCGTTCGGCGACGGCGCTTTTACGCTCAATCTCGGGTATGGGGAGGCTGTCGTTGGGTGCAAGCCCGCCGGCGGCGCGAAGACGACGGTCGAGTTCGCCTAAAACAGCGGTCGCTTGATTGATTAAGCGCTCGTAAAAGGCCGGGACGACAAGACAGACGGGGGTAATGGTGTCGTTCGCGATTCGAACAGGAGCGAAAACGGCCTCTTTAAGATGATGGGTCAGTTGCTCGAATGCCTCGTGGTCCAGATCGTTGCTGAGCACGACGAACTGGGCGTTTCGCGAGCGGAAGACGCGACTTCTGCCGCGGGTAATCGATAGCATGCGGCCTGCGTATTCGGCGAGCATGTTGTCGACAGCCTCGGCCCCGTAGAGCTCGTTGAACTTTGCCGTGCCACAAACGCGGACCGCTATAAGCCCCGTCTCGCAACGGTCGCGACGGCAGGCATCGATAGCGTTGATCAGCATACGCTGCGTTCCGAGGCCCGTGGCGGCGTCGACGGTCTCGGCGAGTGAGTGGTTAACAAGTTCGCCGACATAGAGCGAGGGGGTATTTCCGTCGCCGTCGATGCGAAACCCGCGAGCGCGGCAGAGGACGTAGTCGCCCGCGGCATTGCGCATGCGGTACTGCATGACGCGGCGGTGTTTGGAGCCATTATAGATTTGGTCGATGTCGTTGATGTAGGCCTCAAGGTCATCGGGGTGGACGCGCGTTTTCCAGTAATCGTGGCAGTTGTCTACATGCTCAGAAGGAAGACCGAGATCGCGCAGGGCGCCTTGTGACCATAGGGTGCGATGTTTGTCCAAGTTCTCGATAAAGAAATATCGGCCTTCGTTGAGCATCGAAAGGGCGTCGAAAATGCGATCGCTTATTTCGAAGTCGTCGGTGTGGGCTTGTGCGATATTGCGTCGATCAAGGTGCACGGCATGACGTAGCTTGTAGTCGTACATGCGATGATCGGCATCGTTCGTCAAGCGATTGGGGGCTTCGCCCAGGGCGGGGTCGGCGTGTGCCACTCCGTAGCTAAACGAGTGAGGCATCTTGGAAGCGTTGTTTTCGAGCAGTACCGTTCGGCAGTGTTCCAGACGTTCGGCAAGGTCGTCCTCGGTCGCAATCGTAGATAGGATGGCGAACTCGTCGCCCCCCAGACGAAATGCCGCCTCGTCCACCTTCATATACAGTTTGAGATAGAGGCTCACCTGCAAGATATAGCGGTTGCCCTCGTCATGTCCAAAGATGTCGTTGCAGTGCTTAAGGTTATCGATGTCGATAAACGCCATGGTCACGGGCAGTTCCTGCTCCCAGAGTTCCTCTAAGGAACGGGTAAAGCCGCCGCGGTTGCCAAGTCCGGTGAGATCGTCGGTAAAGGCGGTCCTGATCAGATCG
>URZR01000025.1 GCA_900552425.1 uncultured Collinsella sp.
GCGTCCACCATCTTCCCCGAGATGGTTGGTCACACCATCGCCGTCCACGACGGCCGCAAGCATGTGCCCGTGTATGTTACCGAGTCCATGGTTGGTCACAAGCTCGGCGAGTTCGCGCCGACTCGTACGTTCCGTGGCCACAAGGCCAAATAGGGGGTTAACCGTAAATGGCAACTAAGTCTATTGAAACTGAGGCCACCGAGGTTCGCGCCGTCGCTAAGTACGTGCGTGTTTCCCCCAGCAAGGCCCGCCTGGTGGTCGATCTGATCCGCCGCAAGCCTGTCGCTCAGGCCTTCGACATCCTCCACTTCTGCGACCGCGCCGTCGCCGTGGATGTCGAGAAGGTTCTCCGTTCCGCCGTTGCGAACGCCGAGAACAACAACGGTCTGCGTGCCGACAACCTGGTTGTCGCCGCTGCCTATGTTGACGAGGGTCCGACGCTTAAGCGCATCCGTCCCCGCGCCAAGGGTTCCGCTTCTCGCATTCTGAAGCGTACTTCCCACATCACCGTCGTCGTTGCTCCTCGAAAGGAGGCGTAAAGCTGTATGGGTCAGAAAGTCTACCCCACCGGCTTCCGTCTTGGCATCACCGAGAACTGGCGCTCCCGCTGGTTCGCAGAGAAGGATTACGCTAAGACCCTCGGTAACGATCTCGAGATCCGCAAGTACCTCGAGAAGCGTCTTTCCCGCGCAGCTGTCTCCCGCGTCGAGATCGAGCGCGCTGGCGACAAGGTGAAGGTCATCATCCTCACCGCTCGCCCCGGCGTTGTCATCGGTAAGAAGGGTGCCGAGATCGATACCCTCCGCACCGAGCTCGAGAAGGTCGCTGGCGTCTCCAAGGGCCAGCTCTCCGTCGACGTTGTCGAGATCAAGCGCCCCGAGCTCGACGCCAACCTCGTTGCTCAGTCTATCGCCGAGCAGCTCGAGGGCCGCGTTGCCTTCCGTCGCGCTATGCGCAAGGCTGTCCAGTCTGCCCGCAAGGCCGGCGCTAAGGGCATCCGTATCCAGTGCTCCGGTCGTCTGGGCGGCGCTGAGATGGGTCGTCGCGAGTGGTACCGCGAGGGTCGCGTGCCTCTGCACACCCTCCGTGCCAAGATCGACTACGGCACGGCTGTCGCCAGCACCACCATGGGCGCTTGCGGCGTGAAGGTCTGGATCTACCTGGGCGAGAAGCTCCCGGGCCAGCCTGTTCCCAACCCTGCACTCGAGGGCTCTTCCCGTCCTCGTCGTCGTAACTCCGAGAGGAGGGGTCAGTAGTGCTTGCCCCTAAGCGTATTCTTCACCGCAAGGTGCAGCGTGGCTCCATGAAGGGCCAGGCCAAGGGTAATACCGAGCTGCATTTCGGCGAGTTTGGTATCCAGGCTCTCGAGGCCCATTGGATCACCAACCGTCAGATCGAGGCCGCTCGTATTGCCATGACCCGCTACATGAAGCGTGGCGGTCGTGTCTACATCACGATCTTCCCCGATAAGCCCATCACCAAGAAGCCTGCCGAGACTCGCATGGGTTCTGGTAAGGGAAATCCCGAGGAGTGGGTGGCCGTCGTCAAGCCCGGCCGCATCATGTTCGAGGTCAAGGGCGTGCCCGAGGAGGTCGCTCGCGAGGCTCTGCGTCTTGCACAGCACAAGCTTCCCATCAAGACCAAGATTGTTGCTGCCAAGAACGCTGAGCAGCGCATCGAGAAGGAGATGGCTGAGGAGGCCGCTCTCGAGGCCAAGTGGGCTGCTGAGGACGCCGCCGCCGCCAAGGAGGAGAACTAATGAAGCCCGCAGAGATTCGTGAGCTCTCGGACGCTCAGCTCGTTGAGAAGCTGAAGGAAATGCGCGCCGAGCTCTTTAACCTTCGTTTCCAGATGGCCACCAGCCAGCTGGACAACACCGCTCGCGTCAACACCGTGAAGAAGGACATCGCTCGCGTCCTCACGGAGCAGCGCGCCCGCGAGATCGCAGCGGAGAAGTCCGCTGTCGCCGAGTAGGACCTAAGGAGAGAACATGACTGATTCGCGTAACTCGCGTAAGGTCCGTACGGGTGTCGTTACCTCCGTCTCCGGTGCCAAGACCATTGTTGTCACCATCACCGAGCGCAAGCGTCACCCCAAGTACGGCAAGATGATGACCAGCTCCAAGAAGCTGCACGCTCACGACGAGGAGTGCACGGCTGGCGTGGGCGACACCGTCCGCGTTATGGAGACCCGTCCTATGTCCAAGATGAAGCGTTGGCGCCTCATCGAGGTCGTCGAGCGCGCTAAATAAGCAGTCGCTCTTACGACTTGTACGTTTCCGAAGATGTGCGTATGCCTGGCTTGCATACCACGGGCCGTATACAGGCTGCGCACCTCTCTTCGGTTCTTAGTTCGGAGGAACATCTACCATGATTCAGATGCAAACCATGCTGAACGTCGCCGACAACTCCGGCGCTCGCAAGATTCGCTGCATCAAGGTGCTTGGCGGTTCCAAGCGTCGTTATGCAGGCATCGGCGATGTGTTCATCGGTGCTGTCCAGGAGGCTACCCCTGGCGCCAACGTCAAGAAGAAGGACGTTGTCCGTTGCGTCGTCGTTCGCACCGTTAAGGAGATCCGCCGCAAGGATGGCTCCTACATTCGCTTTGATGAGAACGCCTGTGTTGTCATCAACAACGATGGTTCGCCCGTCGGCACCCGTATCTTCGGGCCCGTCGCTCGCGAGCTTCGTGACAAGAAGTACATGAAGATCGTCTCGCTCGCTCCCGAGACCCTGTAGTTAGGGGAGATATATGTATATCAAGAAGGGCGATAAGGTCCAGGTTCTCTCTGGTAAGGATCGCGGCAAGCAGGGCGTTGTCCTGCGTGCTCTCCCCGCCGAGAACAAGGTCGTTGTCGAGGGCGTTTCGGTCGTCAAGAAGGCCGTCAAGCCCAACGCTGCCAACCAGCAGGGCGGCATCGTTTCGCAGGAGGCTCCCATCGACGCCTCCAACGTCAATCTCGTCTGCCCCGAGTGCGGTAAGGTTACCCGCGTCGGTCACGAGAAGGACGGCAAGAACAAGCTGCGCGTCTGCAAGAAGTGCGGCCACAAGTTCTAAGCTGCCCGCAACATCAAGTTGCTAGCAAAGGCCCGGATGCCACGGCACCCGGGCCTTTTTCTATCCCCACTCGATGGCTTCGGTTCTGCCGTCCCGTCATTCCGGTTGCATCCAGTTTTCGGTGCCGTCTCGAATCGAGTGCCGCCAGGTGATACCCTGTCGCGTTTCGTCGGCTTCGGGGACAAAAGTCGGGACAACTCCAAAAACTATTTTCGAACTCAGGGCTTTGAGTTTTTGTTTTTGTCCCAAAGGGCGCGGCGGGATGCCTTTGGAGGCTCGATAGCGCCGAAAACGCCCGTTTTGAAACTTAAATGCCTTTTCGCGTGCAAGCCGCCAGCTGCAATAGGAAGTGAATCAACGCATGTGGCTTTCAAGCAGTTTGCAAAACTGCAGGTCGCAGGTCTTCATTGCCAGTAGGAGAAATGAGTAGTCTCAGGTGGCTTGCCCATGAGTTGACGAACGGGATTTGAGATTACGCTGACGTCCGGAAACGCTTCGAGCACGGCGTTACGTTTTTGGGGTTTGGGCGTAGCCCCTGCACCCGCGAGCGCGGGCCTTAAGCCCGCCGAGAGGGTGACGCGTCGAAAACGAAGGGGAAAGAGAGAAGGGGCCGTCCCTATCATTCAGGTTGCGACCGAAGAAGACAAGGAGACCCCCTGAGCCTGAATGATGCCCCACAGACCGCGTCCGACCGAGCTCAAGCCGAGCTTTTCCTGACGTCCGCCTTCGCGAAGATGATGGCTGGATTGGCTATGGATTGGCAACACTTATTTGGACGATTCCGGGAGGGACGGCCCCGCCTCCCTGAACTCGACCGGCGACATGTAGCCCAGCGTCGAGTGGATCCTGAAGTTGTTGTACCAGTGCACGTAATCCAAGAGCTTGACTCGGAGCTCGCGCGTCCCTCCTCGGTCCTTCGGAGTGGCCGACGATCTCCCCGTTGCAGAGGTCGACGAGCAGGCAGACGTAGTTCCACGACGCCCCGACGCGCACGCAGGCCAAGTCGCTGCATATATGGGTGCACGGCGCCCTGCCGCCGAAGCCGCGCGCGACGACGTTCGACACGTCGGCCTCGTTGACCGCCCCGGGGTGCACCTTGAACCTCTTCCTGCCGTATGCGCCGGCCAGGCCGTTCTCCCTCATGATGCGGCAGACGCGGCGCCGGCTGACGGTAACGCCCGACCTCCCGGGCGACGCCTTGATCTTGCGCGATCCGTTCCGGCCCTTGCTGGCGGCGTGCGCCGCCGCGGCCGCCGTCGCCCCCGACATTAAGGTCCTCAAGGGCCGCGTCGTCTCCGGCGACCAGTTCGTCTCGCCCGCGGAACAGAAGGAGCGAATCCTCGCGACCTTCGGCGACCTGTGCTGCGAGATGGAGGGCTGCACCATCGCGCAGGCCGCTTATCTCAACGGCGTGCCCCTCGTCGTCGTGCGCGCCATCAGCGACAAGCCCTGCGCCGAGGGCCGGGTCGTCGACTACGACACCTTCGAGAAGAAGGCCGCCTGCGACTGCGCCCGCATCGCCGCGCGCATGGTTAAGCTTTAGGCCCTGCGCGCCGGGGCCCTTCTTTATGTTGGGACCCCGGCGCGCCGGGCCCTTTCCAAAGCGAAGTGTCGAGCCGAAGTGTTGAGCGTCGGCCCTGAATGTTCAATGGCCGTTGTTTTCTGCCCCTCAAGTGGTGGACTTTTCCTCGGAGCTGTTGATTCCCCCACGCGCCCCCTTCCGTTCTCTGTTCTCCCCTTATACTCCTTGTACGAGGAGGTAAGAAGTCATGGACAAGACCACACAGGACAGCTTGGCAAAGAAACCCGTCGACATGAGGGACAGGATTCTCGAGCATCTCGAGGCCCTCACCTCTGCCGTCTCGCTCGACGACCTTGCCCGTCTGTCCACCTCCGACATCGCCGAGACGCTCATCATCTCCAGGAGCCTGGCGAGCCAGTACCTCAACGACCTTGTTCGCGCCGGTCTTGTGGTTAAGGTGGCGGGCAGGCCTGTCCGTTATTTTCATCGCCGCGCGTTCCAGAAGCGTTTTCAGGTAAAGCTCTCTGCAAGCGAGTACGCCTCGCTCGCCGACCTCATCCAGGCGACGGGAATCGCCGATCACCGCGACTTCGCGCGTGCCGTGGGCTTCGACATGAGCCTCAGCTCCGTTGTCGAGCAGTGCAAGGCTGCGGTTCAGTACCCTCCGTTTGGCCTGCCCATCCTCTTGAGCGGCGGCGTGGGTGTCGGTAAGTCTTTCCTTTCTCGCCTTGTGTACGAGTACGGCAAGAACCAGGGCTTGCTGTCCCGCGACTCCTCCTATGTGCGCATCGACTGCGCCGGGGTCCCGGACGCCGCCTCGTTCAACGGGCTTCTTAACGAGTCGATCGCGAAAGCGCGCGGGGGTGTGGTCTTTGTCAACGGCATCGAGGCACTCTCTCCCTCTGCGATGGAGCACTGCCTTGCGACGGCCCTCGGGCTCGATGCCTCCCAGGATGCGCCGCGCGCTCGCCTCGTTCTTTCGACGACGCTTTCCGCCGATGACCTGAAGGTTTCCTCGGCCTACAGCAAAATGCCCATCTGTGCCCGCGTCCCCTCACTCAAGGAGCGGACCCCCGAGGAGCGCGAGGATCTCATCTTGAGCTTCCTGCGCAGCGAGGGGTGCCGAATCGGTTCTGATGTGAAGATCAGCCGCGGCGCATACCGTTGCCTCGTGAACGCGGACTTTTCCGATAACATCGCCGGCTTGCGCGCCTGCGTGACGAACTGCTGTGCCAAAGCGTTCCTCAATCGCGAGGGCGACTACGTCGTCGTTCGCCCGTATCTTCTTCCCAGCGGGCTCCTCTCCTCCGCGCAGATCGATCAACAGCCCGACGATGGCGTTCTGATCGACGCGTCTCTGGATGCCGCCGAGAGCACAGGGCCGGTCGAGCAGGCGCTCGATGCCCTGTGCTCCCTCGATGAGCGATTCTGCGCCGGGGAGCTCTCTGTCTCCGAGCTCGTCTCGCAAGCTGTCTCCGCTGTGCGCGGCGTTGAGGATCACTTGATCTTCGACCACGGCGTCGCCTCCTCGAGGTCGCGCGCCTTCGAGCGCGTCGTGGGCGCGGTCCTTGCCGACGCAGGCTCTTCTTATGGCATCGAGCTTTCGAGGAAGGTCGCTTTTCTGCTGGCCCAGGAGATTTGCCTGCAGTTGTGGCCGGGCATCGGCCTGGCTAAGCGAAAGTCTGCCTGTGCGGAGCAAATCTCCCATCTCCTCGGTACCGTGACCTCCGAATTACCGTTTGCCTCGAGCGTCTCCGATCAGGTCGCCGCAGACGTGGAAGGGGCGCTGGGAATCTCGCTCGATCACTTCACGAAGACGCTTCTGACGCTGTGCGTCGCATCGGAGTCTCGCGATGCGAAGGCCCTTCGGACGCTCTGCGTCATCTTGTCCCACGGCTACTCAACGGCGACGAGCATCGCCGACGCGGCGAACCGTATGCTCGGCATGCATGTGTACGAGGCTGTCGACATGCCCTACGACCAGCAGCTGAAGGACATCGTCGGTCCGCTCCAGCGCCTCGTCGACCGCCATTCCTACTGCACCGGGGTCGTGTTCCTCGTCGACATGGGCTCCTTGGAGGAGGCCTATAAGGCCCTCGAGAACGTTACCGACTCCACTATCGGCGTGGTGAACAACGTCTCTACCGGTCTTGCGCTCGAGATCGGGGTCGGGCTGCTCGGCGGCAAGTCCATCGCCGAGGTTCTTGGCGATGCGACCGCCGCGTGCGTGACGCACTGCAAGGTGATCGAGCGCGTCAACCGTGAGGACGCCATCGTCTTCTGCTCCGAGTCCGGGGTCGACGCCGCGGAGAGGATACGCCAGCTCGTCTCGCAGAGCCTCCCGCGCACCATAGGCGCGCGCCTGCTCACGAGGCCCTTCAAGCAGCTCGTCGCGAACGGGTCGAACGACGCCGTTTTCTCCGAGCACCGCGTCTGCGCCGTCATCGGCACGGGAGACCCCGGGGTCGCCTCCGTCCCCTTCGTCGCCCTCGAGGACATCATGTCGACGGCGTCCGCCTCTAAGGTTGATGCCGTGTTCGGCAGGTGGCTTGACGCTTCCGAGCTCTCTTCTTTCCACGAGAAGCTGCTCTCGAACATGACGCTGCAGAACGTCATCCGCTCCATCACCATCCTCGACCCGGAGCGGCTATTCCATGAGATCGAGAGCGCCGTGCACGAGCTTCAGCGTAGGACATGCGAGAAGATCGGCAGCAACGCCATCATTGGGCTCTACGTTCACCTCTGCTGTCTCGTCGAGCGCCTTGTTACCAGAAACCCCATTGAGACCTACGTTGGCCAGGACCGCTTCGAGGAGGAACGCGCCGATTTCATCGAGTCCTTCAGGCAGAGCTTCTCGAGCATCTCGACGCGCTATCGCGTAGAGGTTCCCGTAAGCGAGATCGCATATGTCTTCGACTACATAAGCGCGAGCGCCGCCCCGGCGCGAGAAGAGCGCCTCGGCTCCTCGGACCTCCTGCTCGACGAGTGACCTTCCCCGCGCCGCCGCAAGCTGACCGCGCGTCCTCAATAATCCGATAACCCCTTGCCCGGCGCGAATCCGGATAGCGCCGAGGCAGTACCGAACGCAAAACTTCATTTGATAGGAGCAAATATGAGTGTTGTTATGGCACGAATCGACAATCGCCTGCTTCACGGCATCATCGTGACGCAGTGGGCCCCGGTGTCGGGCGCGACCCGAGTCATGGTCATCGACGACAAGGTCGCCGGCGACGAGGTCCTGAAGTCCACCATGAGGATGGCGCGCCCCGCGGGCATGGCCGTTTCGATCATCTCCGAGCAGACCGCGCTCAAGAACTTCGCCGCGGGCAAGTACGACCGCGAGAAGGTCTTCGTCATCGCCAAGGAGCCCGAGACGATGCTTCGCCTGGTCGAGTCGGGCGTCGAGCTCCCGTCGCTGGTCGTCGGCGGCTCGCTCGTCAAGGAGGACGGCATCCAGCTCACCCAGCGCGCCTACGCCTCCGCCGAGAACGTCCAGAGCTACAAGGCGCTCATCGCCCGTGGCGTCAAGGTGACGGCCCAGTTCGTGCCCGCCGACAAGCCCGTCTCCGTCGCAGACCTCATCTAAGGGGGAAATATGGTCAACTTCACTATCCTGCAGGTCGTCCTTTTGACCCTGCTGGCCTTCATCAAGCACGTGGACTACTACGGCATCCCGATGATCTTCGTCAATTACGCCGTTTTCTGGGGCCTCATCACCGGAGTCGTCATGGGCGACTGGAAGACCGGCCTTGTCATCGGCGGCACCATTCAGCTCATGCAGCTCGGCGTCGCGGGCTTCGGCGGCTCCTCCATTCCCGACTACGGCACGATGGCCATCATCGCCACCGCCTACGGCGTGACCCTGGGCTCCGACACGGGCCTCGCCATCGGCCTGCCGGTCGGCATGCTCGGCATCCAGCTCGACGTCGTCGCCAAGATCCTCAACGGCTTTGTCGTCGAGAAGTCCCAGAAGTTCTGCAACGAGGGTAAGTTCAATCAGATGAACGCCATCCTGTGGGTCTGCCCCGCGCTCTTCGGCCTGTGCGCCGCCCTGCCCGTCTTTGTCTCCGTGACGCTCGGCCAGCCCGCCGTCAACTGGCTCCTCGAGGTCATGCCCCAGTGGTTCCTCTCCGGCCTCACCCTCGCCGGCAAGATGCTCCCGGCCGTCGGTATCGCCATGCTGCTCCGCTACATGCCCACCGGCAAGTACTTCCAGTACCTGCTCGCCGGCTTCTTCCTCTCGGCCTTCCTGAACGTGCCCATCATCGGCGCCGCCATCGTCGGCGTTGCCCTCGCGATTGCGTTCTACCAGCGTGCCGAGAGGGACACCGAGCTCGCCGCCCACGCTTCCGCAGACGCCTTCATCGGAGAGGATGAGTAACCATGGAAAACGAGAACATCACCGCCGTCGCCGAGGGCAAGCCCTCCGGCTACAAGGTCACCAAGAAGGACCTGCGCAACGCGAACTGGCGCTGGCTCATGAGCGTGTGCACCTTCAACTACCAGACCCAGCAGGGCGCCTCAGTCGCCTACGCCCTCTCGCCGGTCCTGAGGAAGATCTATACGAACGACGAGGACTATAAGCAAGCGCTCAACAACCACTTCCGCTACTACAACACCCAGCCTTGGCTCGCCGCCATCATCCTTGGCGCCTGCGTGGCCATGGAGGAGCGCGACGGCCTAGCGGCGGCGGACGCCGTCCAAGACCTGAAGATCGGCACCATGGGACCGCTCGCCGGCGTCGGCGACTCCCTGCTCATGACCATGATCCCGACCATCATGGGCTCCATCGCCGCCTACATGGCCATCGAGGGCAACCCCGTGGGAGCCGGCATCTGGTTCGCGCTCATCCTGGCCATCTTCTGGGTCCGCATGCACGCCCTCGAGTTCGGCTACAAGCAGGGCGTGAAGCTCGTCACCGACTTCAGCGAGAAGCTTCCCAACCTCACTGCCGCCGCCTCCGTGCTCGGCCTCACCGTGGTCGGCTGCCTCATCGCCTCGGTCATCGGCGTCACCTGCCCGATTAGCTTCAGCTTCGGCGACGTCGCGATGGAGATTCAGCCGCTGCTCGACAAGATCCTGCCTGCCATGATCCCCGCCGCCATCACGGGAAGCGCGTATTACCTTCTTACCAAGAAGAACGCGAGCATGACGGCCCTCATCCTCGTGGTGATCGTCCTCGCGATGGTCGCCTCCGCCGCCGGCATCCTCGCCTAGCTTCGACCCAAGAGATTGGTGAATCAATGAGAAAGATAGTTGTGGCGAGCCATTCCCTTCTCGCCCAGGGCTTCAAGGACACCCTCGAGTTCCTTACGGGTAAGAGCGACGCCGTCAACGCCGTGTGCGCCTACGTGAACGACAACGGCGAGGGGCTCGACGCGGCGGTCGAGGCGGCTCTTTCGGGCACTGACGAGGTCGTCGTCCTCACCGACGCGTACGGCGGCAGCGTGAACCAGCGCTTTTCCCGCTTCGCCTCCGACCGGATCCACGTGATCGCGGGTGTCAACCTCCCGCTCGCCATGACGGTCGTGCTCGCGCGCCCCGACGAGAAACTCGACTTCGACGCCCTCGTCAACGAGGCGCGCCAGCAGATCATCTACGTGAACGGTGCCAGTTCCGCCGAGTGCGACGACGACGAATAGAGGAGGTCGACGATGAGAGAGTTCCTTAAGGACGTGTGGATGCACGGCGGTGAGGAAAGCCGCGCCATCACCCCCGAGAACATCACGGGCGAGAAGGGCCGCGCCGCCATGTCGGCCAGCCACCTCGGCGTCGGCCGCAAGGGCTCGTGCTGCGTGCCCCTTGAGTCCGGCGAGACCATCACGCTCGCGGACATCGAGGGCCCCGGCATCATCCGCCACATCTGGATGACCGTCCCCGACAAGACCGCCGCTGGCAGCTTCGTCATGCGTGACCTCGTGCTGCGCTTCTACTGGGACGACGAGGAGACCCCCTCGGTCGAGTGCCCTGTCGGCGACTTCTTCTGCAACGGCTTCGGTGAGCGCGCCATCGTCAACTCGATGCCCATCTGCGTGAACCCGACGGGCGGCATGAACTGCTACTTCGAGATGCCCTTCAGGAAGCACGCCAAGGTCACGCTTACGAGCGAGCACCCCGGGTTCATTAAGTACATCTTCTACACGTTCAACTACGCGCTCACCGACGTGCCGGACGACGCCATGTACTTCCACGCCCGCTTTAACCGCGAGCGCAGCACCCGCAGGGGCGTCGACTACACCGTGCTCGACGGCGTGCGCGGCAAGGGCTACTACGTCGGCAGCTACATGGCCCTGTGCGCCCTGGAGCGCTATTGGTGGGGCGAGGGCGAGATGAAGTTCTTCCTCGACGGCGACGAGGAGTTCCCCACGGTCACCTCGACGGGAGCCGAGGACTACTTCGGCGGTGCCTGGGCCTTCCTCGACAGGCCGCCCCACGCGCTGCCCGAGGCGCAGTGCTTCAACACGCTGTTCGCCGGCTACCCGTACCGCTCGACGCGCGACGCCACGCGCGACCGCTTCAGCGCGGGCAAGCCGAACCCGAATCCGATGCTCGCGACTAACGACGACGCGCTGCCCAGGCACGGCCTCTACAGGTGGCACCTTCCCGACCCGATCTCGTTCAAGGAGGACCTGCGCGTGACGTTCCAGGACCTCGGCAACGACGACATCAAGCTCTACGAGCGCGAGGACGACATCTCCACCGTCGCCTACTGGTACCAAAGCGAGCCGCACGCCGTGCTCGCCCCGTTTGCCGCAAGGCAGGACCGCGTGCCCAGGTAGGGTCGCCTCGAAACAAGCCAACGTTATGGGCGCCCGCGGTTGACCATGACTGCGGGCGTCCCTTTGTAAGGAGGATCACATGAGCGAAAAGCAAATGAGGCTCGGCGCCCTCGAAGCCGGCGGGACCAAGATGGTCTGTGCCGTGGTGTCCGGCGACGGCGAGGTCCTCGACCGCATGGAGACCCCGACGCTTACGCCCGCCGAGACCGTCCCGCAGATGATCGAGTGGTTCACCGCCCGCGATGTGGACGCGTTGGGCATCGGCGCCTTCGGCCCGACCTGCGTCGACCCCAACGACGAGCGCTACGGCTCCATCCTCCAGACGCCCAAGCTCGCGTGGCGAGGCCATGGTCTTCGCGCCGCGTTCGCCGACGCCCTCGGGATTCCGGTGGCCTACGACACGGACGTGAACGTTGCCTGCCTCGGCGAAGTGGTCTTCGGCTGCTGCAAGGGGCTCGAGGACGCCGTCTACGTGACCATCGGCACCGGCGTGGGCGCGGGCGTCATGTGCGCGGGCAGGCTCCTTCACGGCATGCTGCACCCCGAGGCCGGTCACATGCTGGTAAGGACCCGTCCCACCGAGGAGGGACGCTGCGTCTGCCCGAGCCACGCGAGCTGTCTCGAGGGGCTCGCCTCCGGCCCCGCCATCGCCGCGCGCTGGGGAAAGCCCGCGGCCGAGCTCGCGGACAACGATGAGGTGTGGGCGCTCGAGGGGGATTATCTGGGGCAGATGTGCGCGAACCTCGTGCTCATGTACTCGCCTCGCCGCATCGTCCTCGGCGGCGGCGTGATGCACCAGGAGCAGCTCTACGGCATCGTCCGCAAGAAGACCCTCGAATATCTGGGTGGCTACATCCAGACCGCCGAGCTTAAGGACATGGAGAGCTACATCTGCGCCCCGGGCTGCGGCGGCGACCAAGGAATCCTCGGCGCGGCCGAGCTGGCAAGAAGGGCGCTCGCGTAACTTGCGCTCTCTCCGCCATACAACGCGTTAAGAAAAGACGAGCGCTTCTTGCCAATTGAGCGGCAAGAAGTGCTCGTCTTTTGCATTTGTTTTTGGGGCAGGACGCCCCGCCTCCACTAGAGTCCCTGGACCGCCACACCCACGAGGTTTGGACCGGTGTGGACAAGAAGCGCGGGGCTGATGTCGGAGCGGACGACATCCACCGCGTTGGCCACGCGCTCGCACAGGGCCTGCTCCATGCGGTCGTAGAGGTCGGCGTGGGCCGAGGTGCGGCTCGCGGCAAAGCGCACCTCGGGGTGCTTCTCGACGATGGCGGCGATGAGCTTGGCCTCGGTGCGATGCGGTACTTGCACAGCCATTTCGTGTGCGCGAGGCTGTTGGCTTTCTGGGCCACAGCAATCACCTTCCCCCTAGTATGATGACCTGAACAATCCTCATGCTAGGGGGAAGGTTTTTGTCGCGTAGCGGAAATTGGCCTCCACCCGCTGAGCGGGTGGCTTTCTATGCCGCGCGTGCCGCGCGGCACGGACTAAAGTCCATGAATAAAAACGAGGAAGGCCACGTCCGGCCTCCCTCGCAAAGGGTCTCTGATTACTCCCACTCATTGGGGACAGACTTAAATGAGTGCTCTTGAAATGCCGGCGCCTGGGGACGTTCTTTTTCTGTCTGCAGTTTGGAACGTTCCTTTTCTGTCGGCAGTTTGGGACGGTCCTTAGAGCTGCAGCGCGCCATGAGCGACGAGGCGAAGCGGATCATCCTGTCTTTTGAGTTCTAAGCATAAGCCCCTGTCTCTGAGCAATGACCGGTTCGCATTTGTGCGCATTTACGTGCGTGGGATTGCGTGAATATGCGTATAGATGCGCCGTTTACGGGATAAAAATGACCGTTTAGCGGTGAGATACGCAAAAACGCGCACAGAAGCGCGTGTTTGTGCGAATATAGAGCTGTCAGAAAGCAAGGCGTTCTATGACACAGGAGGCACATAATGGCAGATTCCAAGCAGGCTCCGCTCGACGCCGCGGCAGCCGCCAAAGCAGCGTTCGCTTCGGTCCAGGACAAGCCGTTCCCCGACGATATTTTTACGGCTCCCGAGCTCCATTGGGCCGTCATCGGTTGCGGCGTTATCGCCAACCAGATGGCTCAGTCCCTTGCTCTTGCCGGTCGCAAGCTTGCGGGCGTCGCCAACCGTACGCCGTCCAAGGCTCAGGCTTTTGCCGAGCAGTATGGCATCGAGAAGGTCTACGACACGGTTGAGGACCTCTACGCCGATCCTGGCATCGACGCCGTCTACATCACTACCCCGCACAACACTCATATCACCTATCTGCGCGCTGCCCTGGCAGCCGGCAAGCACGTGCTCTGCGAGAAAGCCATTACCCTCAATTCCGCTGAGCTCGACGAGGCGCGTGCCATCGCTGACGAGCACAACGTCGTCCTCATGGACGCCACCACGGTGCTTCATATGCCCTTGTATCAAGAGCTGCGTCGCCGCATGGATGCCGGCGAGTTCGGCCGCATGAACCTCGCTCAGCTCAACTTTGGTAGCTACAAGGAGTACGGCGACCTGACCAACCGTTTCTACAATCGCAACCTTGCCGGCGGTGCCATGCTCGATATTGGTGTGTATGCCCTGTCCGTCATGCGCCTGTTTATGGCGAGCCAGCCCGCCGAGGTCGTGTCTCTAGGCAACACCTGCGAGACTGGCGTCGATGTTGCGGGCGGCATCGTCTGCCGCAATGCCGAGCAGCAGCTGGGCGTCGTGAGCCTTACGCTTCACTCCAAGCAGCCCAAGCGCTCGGTCATCAGCTTTGACAAGTGCTACATCGAGGTCAACGAATATCCGCGTGCCGATCACGCGACCATCGTGTGGACTGCGGACGGCCACCGCGAGGAGGTCCACGCAGGCACCGAGGCTTACGCCCTGTGTTATGAGATGGCCGATCTTGAGAAGGCCGTTGCCGGCGACGACTCCAAGCGCGAGCTTCTGGATTATGCTTCTGATGTTATGGAGCTTATGACCAAGCTTCGCGCCGATTGGGGAGTCGTGTACCCCGAGGAGGAGTAAGCGATGCTTGCGGAAGATAGGCTCAACGCAATCGTGTCGATGGTGCAGCAGACGGGCTCGGTTACCGTACCGGAGCTTGCTGAGGCCCTGGGCGTGACGGCGTCTACCATTCGGCGCGACCTGCAGACGCTCAATCGCGCACACCGTATCGCCAAGGTGCACGGTGGGGCGACGAGCCTTGAGCGCGCGCACGTGACGCGCGACCTAACGCTTAATGAGCGCAGCGATCTCCATAACGACGACAAGGAACGTATCTGCGCCCGTGCGGCGGCGCTGGTGGAGCCCGAGAGCTTTGTGTACATCGACTCGGGCTCGACGACGCTCAGGCTCATCGAGCATCTTCCACACCTTGAAGGTGTCACCTATGTGACTGATTCCGTGCTCCATGCTCAGCATCTCGCTTTGCGCGGCATGCGTACCGTGGTGCTGGGCGGCGAGCTCAAACCCGAGACCGAGGCGCTCGTTGGCCCCGATGCCTTGGCAACCTTAGACCGTTACAACTTCAACTGCGGCTTTTGGGGCTCTAACGGCATTGCCGCCGAGCAGGGCTTCACGGCGCCCGATATCGAGGAGGCGCAAGTAAAGCGTATCTCGATGCGCCATACGGCCAAGCGCTTCGTAATCTCGGACGCCAGTAAATTTGGCATGGTGGCGCCCGTCAAGTTCGCGGACTTCCGCGATGCAACGATTATTACCGCAGGCGAGGTCCCCGCCAAGTACCGGGCAATGGACAACGTCGTCACGGTCTAACGGCAGGGACGGGCTAAGGCCAAAACCACCGCGAAGGGGCAGGAACCTTTGTGGTGGTTTTGACGTTTGTCCAGATAAAACCTGCCAAAATAAACCTGTCCCT
>URZR01000026.1 GCA_900552425.1 uncultured Collinsella sp.
AGGAGGCCACTTAATGTGGCCTCCGTCGTGAGCAGGACTGTAGAGCAGGAAACTTCATCCGTGCCCTCCCTCGCGGGGAACCGGCGGGATAGACCGTTTCAGATGGGGCTTTGATGCATGGGTGGTCTGTTGTTGTGCAAATGGGTATCATACTGTGGTTATTGCATCGACTCTGCGATGCATCGTTGTACGTTCCCGGCGGTCGGTTTGCCAGAAGCGCCCCGTCGGTTGTTCCGGACCCGTTTCGAAGAAAGGAAACCACACTTACCTATGGCAGCTAAAAAATCATCTCCCTTGAAGATCATTCCGCTCGGCGGCCTTGACGGCATCGGCAAGAACATGACGGTCTTCGAGTGCGGCGACGACATGGTGCTCGTCGACGCCGGCCTCATGTTCCCCGACGATTCCCAACCCGGTATCGACCTGGTGCTTCCCGACTACACCTATGTTCTGGAGAACGAGGAGAAGCTCCGCGGCATCATCGTCACCCACGGCCACGAGGACCACACCGGTTCGCTTCCGTACTTGCTGCAGGACCTCAACAACAAGGTGCCCATCTTCTCGAGCAAGCTGACGCTTGGTTTTATCGAGGGCAAGCTCTCCGAGTTCCGCATTCGCGCACCCAAGTTCCGTGAGGTCAAGGGCGGCAGCCACGTCAATCTGGGTGGCATCTCGCTCGACTTCTTCTCGATGACGCACTCCATTCCGGGTGCTTTGGGCGTGTTTATTCGCACCAACCAGGGCACCGTTATGCACACGGGCGACTTTAAGCTCGACCAGACGCCCATCGACGGCGTCACGCCCGACTATGCCGCCATCAGCCGCTTTGCCAAGCAGGGCATCGACCTGCTGCTTTCCGACTCCACCAACGCCACGGTTCCGGGCTTTACCAAGTCCGAGGCCGAAGTCGGCCCCAACCTGCTGCACGCCATCAAGAACGCTCCGGGCCGTGTGTTCGTCGCGTCGTTCTCGAGCCACATCCATCGTCTGCAGCAGATCTGCGACGCCGCTCGCAAGTGCGGCCGTAAGGTCGTCGTGACCGGACGTTCCATGCTCACCAACACCCGCGTGGCGCGCGAGCTGGGCTACCTCAACATCGACGATGCCGATATCCTCGATGCCTTCGATATCGATAACCTGCCCGACGACAAGATCGTCGTCATGTGCACCGGCTCTCAGGGCGAGCCGCTGTCCGCGTTGTCCCGCATGGCCAACGGCGAGCATAAGACGCTTTCCATCCACGAGGGCGATACCGTTATCCTCTCGGCAACTCCCGTTCCCGGCAACGAGAAGGCCGTCCAACAGGTCGTCAACAGCCTGGCCAAGCTTGGTTGCGATGTTTGGGATAAGTCTCGCGCCCTCGTCCATGTCTCGGGCCACGGCAGCCAGGAGGAGCTCAAGCTCCTGATGGCTATGGCCAAGCCCACCTACTTTATGCCGGTTCACGGTGAGGCCGTGCACCTGCGGGCACACGCCCAGCTCGCCCGCAAGATGGGCCTTAAGGACGATCATATCTTTATCCTCGACAACGGTGACACGCTCGAGATGCGCGGCGGTATCGTCAAGCGCGGTACGCCCGTTGAGTCCGGCGTCGTCTATGTCGACGGTCTGCGCATCGGTGACACCGATCCCATCGTTCTGCGCGATCGCCAAAAGCTCGCCAACGACGGTATGGTCACGGCCGTAGCCATCGTCTCGCTCAAGCACAAGAAGATCGAGGCTATCGAGTTCTCGGGCCGCGGTGTTTCGTTTGCCATCGACGACCAGTTCTCCGAGGATGCCTCCGCAGCCATCATGAAGACGATCGAGAAGGGCAAGTTTAGCTTTACCAGCAGCGGCTCCGATGCCATTCGCAAGGCCGTGCGCGATTCGCTCTCTAACTTTATCTGGAGCCGTACGCGCACCCGTCCGATGATCATTCCGGTCGTCATGGAGGTTTAGTTTGGCGCGCGGATCTGCACAAAACGCCAAAGGCAATAAAGCCAACAATCAACCGGCATCTGCTAAGGGTGCCGGTTCCCATCTCCGTGCCAATAAGGGTCACGAGGCGGAGTTCGATGAGTTCGAGCCCCTGGTCGAGCCTTCGGCCAATCGCGATATTGCCGGCGTGGTCATTGCCGTTTTGGCGATTGCATCCTTCATTGCCGTGATTTCGCCAGCAACGGCGCCCGTGACGGCTGCTGTCGCCGGTTTCTATCACCTCGGCTTTGGCCTGGGCGCCTACGTGTTGCCGATCGTCATCTTGCTGTTTGCCGCCACGCTCTTTTTGGGTGAGGACTCGCCGCTCAACATTCGCTCGGTTGCGGGTGGCGCCGTGGTCTTTGTGGCCATTGTCTCTATCCTTTCGCTGATGGTGCCGGGCACGAGCGATTCGTGCGACCTCATGTTTACGCCGCAGAACCTTTCCGCGTCGGGCGGCTACATTGGCGCCTTTATCGCAAGTACCTTGCAAAACGCCCTGGGTAAACCTATTGCCATGGTTGTCTTGCTGGGACTTGTCGTCGTTGGCTTGGTCATTATCGGCTTTTCGGTGGGCGGTGTTTTGCGCTCCGCACGTGATCGTGCTGCCGATTTTGCCGAGCGTCGTCGTGCCGATGTCAATGCGAGCCCGTGGGGCGATGAGGAGGCCCTGTCGGTTCCCGGCGCCGTCCGTCCTCACCTGAGCATTCTGCGTCAGAAGGGAACTGACGTTGCCGTGACCACGGTCATGGGTGGCGATGTCGATGCGGTTTTGGATGACGACGAGGACGATGACCCGTTTGTCGACGTGTCCGAGGCCGTGGAGGCCGAGCGCGCCAAGACCACACTGCTGCCGCGCCGCCATGCCAAGAAGGACAAGGTCGCACCCAAGCTCAACACGAGCGAGCCCGACCCGTCTTGGTCCGATAGCGAAATCGAGCTCACCGAGGGCGATGACGAGGAGACTCCGCTCGAGACCGCCAAGACCACCTTGCTGCCGCGTCGCCGTGTCAAGGCAGGACAGGTCACCGGACAGTTTTCGATAGAAGACGACCCGGACAAGGCTGACGAGTCAGAGCCGCCGTTTGCCGTGAATCCCGTTTCGGCAGCTCCGCAGATCCCCGACTTCCTAAAGCATCCCAAGGTTTCCGATGCTTCCTCCTCTACGGCTTCCACTGCTCCTGTTGCAGCCGGCGATGGGGGAGCGGACGGTACCACTGCCGACGCCGAGGGCGAACAAGAGGATGGCCTCAAGCTCCCGCCGCTCGAAATCCTGCACGCCAACCCGCAGTCGGCGTCCGCCGCGTCTTCTGACAAGGAGCTGGAACAGACTGCCGAGTCATTGCAGTCCACCTTGCTTGAGTTTGGCCGTAGCGCCCGCGTTGTCGGCTGGATTGCCGGCCCCACGGTCACGACCTTTAAGCTGCAGCCCGGTGAGGGCGAGCGCGTGAGCAAGATCTCGAGCCTCGAGGACGATATCGCGCTTTCGCTTGCCGCCCAGTCGGTGCGCATCTTCGCGCCGATCCCCGGCACCTCGCTCGTTGGTATCGAGATTCCCAACCGCAAGCGCCAGAACGTCAATCTGGGCGACGTGCTGCCCTATGTGAAGGGCGGTCCGCTCGAGCTTGCTATCGGTCGCGATGCCGAGGGCACGCCGGTTGTCGCCGACCTCGCCAAGATGCCCCACCTGCTTATCGCCGGCACCACCGGTTCGGGTAAGTCGGTCATGATCAACTCCATCATCACGACCCTGCTCATGCGTGCCCTTCCCGAGGACGTTCGCCTGATCATGGTCGACCCCAAGCGCGTCGAGCTTGCGGGCTATAACGGCCTGCCGCATCTCTACGTGCCCGTGGTGACCGAGCCCAAGCAGGCGGCCAGTGCGCTGCAGTGGGCCGTGTCCGAGATGGAGCGTCGCCTGAAGGTCTTCGAGCGTCTCAACGTCCGCAAGATCTCGACGTATAACGAAAAGCAGGCCGCCGGCGAGTTTGAGCATTACGATAACCCGCCGCAAAAGATGCCCTATCTGGTCATCATCATCGACGAGCTTTCGGACCTGATGATGGTCGCCGGCAAGGATGTCGAGGCCTCGATCGTCCGTATCGCCCAGTTGGGCCGTGCCGCCGGTATCCACCTTATTGTGGCTACGCAGCGCCCCAGCTCCAACGTGGTGACGGGCCTTATTAAGGCCAATATCACCAACCGTATCGCCTTTAACGTGGCTACGGGCATCGATTCCCGCGTCATTATCGACCAGATGGGCGCCGAAAAGCTTACTGGTTTGGGCGACATGCTGTTCTCCAAGGTCGACTGGGGCAAGCCCCGCCGTATCCAGGGCTGTTTTGTCTCGGACGACGAGATCAACGAGATCGTCGAGTTCGTTAAGTCGCAAAGCGAGCCCGACTACCACGAGGAGATTCTGTCTGCCGTGGCGCCTGCTTCCATGTCCATGGCTGGTGGCGGCGGCATTGTTCGCACGGGCGTAGCCGAGCCGCAAGATGACGACCCGCTTATCTGGGAAGCCGCCCATATTGTGGTGGAATCGCAGCTGGGCTCCACATCTGGCCTGCAACGCCGCCTCAAGGTTGGCTATGCGCGTGCCGGGCGTATTATGGACATGCTGGAAGAAAAGGGTGTCGTCGGCCCGCCCGACGGTTCCAAGCCGCGCGAGGTCCTGCTGGATGAGGAGGGGCTCGCCGCGTTGGAGTCTGTCGACGCCGAGATGGCACGTGAAGATCGTGAGTTTGGAGGATTCTGATGGCTGCACGCTTTGGTGACATGCTGCTCGAGCAGCGTCGCCGGATGGGCCTTTCCATCCAGCAGGTCGCCAACACCATCAAAATCAGGCCGCAGATCATCGAGTTTTTCGAGACCGGTAACTTTGCATCGATGCCCCCGCGTGGCTATGCGCAGGGGATGATTTCGAGCTACGCTCGCTTTTTGGGGCTTAACCCGCGCGAGGTCGTCAACGCTTATTTTGACGACCTCATGGCATATGAACGCGAGACTTCGCAGCAGGGCGGTCGTTTTCAAGATGCTGCCGGCTACGTTAACTCGCGTTCGTCGGTCGATAACGGACGCTTTCTGATGGTTCAGGGTGGACGCTCGACGCGGTACGGTCAGCGTCCTCCGCAGGCGGGCTATATCACCGAGACGGGCTCTAGCGAGGAGATTCGTTCTCAGCGAGATCGCTTTCGCAGTGCGCCCATGCCGGATGACCGTGCGCTTCCCGCCGCTCGCGGGTTGAGCCGTGATCCTCGCGCCGGTTACGGCGACGGTGGCTACTCCGCTCGTGGTTATCGCGGAGTTTCTGCCGGGCGTTCCCGTGGTGCTTACGCCAACGCCGATACCACCCAGGTGACGCCGCGTCTGCGTTCGCAATCGCAGCCTTGCTGGCAGCGCTCTTCGGCGCTTCGCTCTGGCCAGCGTGACTATCAGAACCGTGGCGAGCTTGCGCCGCGTTCGGGCCAGCGTGGCTCGCAGCGCCAAGGCGGATATCGTGGTCGTCCCGATAGCGGTCGCGCCCGCATGCCGCAGGGGAATGGTCGTGGTGGCTCCAATCGCGCACGCAGCGGTGGACGCGCTCCCCAGAACAATGGACTCGATCCGCGTATCATCTACGCCGGCATCGGTGCCGTGGCGCTTTTGCTGATTTTGCTCATCGTGGTCCTTCTGCGTGGCTGCGGCTCTCCTGCACCCGAGTCGACGCCCGAGTCGACCGCGGCCACCAAGACGACGACCAAGAAGTTTTCCAAGAAGACCGAATCCGTTGACGAGGATGAAGGCACCGACGAGGCGACGGATTCTGCCGATTCGGACGCCGCCAAGTCGACGGCGAAAAAGGAAGAGGACGAGGTCATCAAGGTCAAGGTCTCCGTTGCCAAGGGCAAGACCGCCTGGATTGAGGTCAAGGTCGACGGTAAATCGGTCTACGGCGCCCAGGCGACCGGTCCCTTTGAACAGGAGTACACGCCTAAGTCCTCGATTGAGATCACCACGTCCAAGCCCTCCGATGTCACGGTTACCAAGAACGGCGAAAAGGTTCGCTACGACACTAAGACATCGGGTGTGGCGCGCGTGACCATTACCGTTCCCAAAAAGGAGACCACAGACTCCGAGGGCGGCGAGGGTGCCGACGGCACCGACCCCCAGTCTACCGATGGCACCGATCCCCAGTCTACCGACGGCACCGATACTGCATCCGACGGCCAGACAGCGAACGATTCAGATGGCTATTCGTACGACAGCTACTAAGGCTCCCCGTACCGAAAGGAAGAACCATGGCTAAAGATTCCAGCTTCGACGTTGTGTCCGAGGTCAATATGCAGGAGATCGATAACGCCTTCCAGCAGACCACCCGCGAGATCTCTCAGCGCTATGACCTCAAGGACTCCGGCGCCACCATCGAGCTTTCGAAGGGCGACAAGCTCTTTACAATCAATGCCCCGGCCGATTTCGTCTCTAAACAGATCATCGACGTGCTGAGCTCTAAGCTCATCAAGCGCGGCATCGACCTCAAGGCTGTCTCCTGGGACGCGCCGCAGGCGGCTTCGGGCGGTACCGTGCGCGTGCTCGGCCATATCGTCGAGGGCATCGACCAGGCGACCGCCAAGAAGATTAATAAGGACATCAAGGATCAAAAGCTCAAGGTCAAGGTGACCATCGAGGCCGATAAGCTGCGCGTTACCTCGGCCTCTAAGGACGCGCTTCAGACGGTGATCCAGTTCCTGCGCGACCAGGACTACGGTCAGCCGCTGCAGTTTACCAACTACCGCTAATTTACTCGAAAGGACCGTTCTCCAACATGGATACTCCGTTGGGTTCCGTACTCTACATCACGCTTGGCTGCGCCAAGAACGAGGTCGATACCGACCGCATGCGTTCGCTGCTGACCGCTGCGGGCTACGAGGAAGCATTCGATCCGCAGGATGCCGATATCGCTATCGTCAACACGTGCTCGTTTCTTGCCTCGGCGACGTCCGAGAGCATCGAGACCACGCTCGAGCTCGCTAACGAGGTGCAGGACGGCGTTCGCGCCTGCCCCATCGTCATGTGCGGTTGCGTGCCGTCTCGCTACGGCAACGACCTGCCCGACGAGCTTCCCGAGGTCGCGGCCTTTGTGAAGGCCGATGAGGAAGATGGTATCGTCTCTGTCATCGACGACGTTCTTGGCGTGGAGCGTGAGATTGCGGCCTATATCCCGCAGGTCAAGCGTACCGTCGAGGGCGCCGTTGCCTACGTCAAGATTTCCGATGGCTGCAATCGTTTTTGCAGCTTCTGCATGATCCCCTATATTCGCGGTCGCTATCATTCGCGCAATGCCGAGAGCATTATCTCCGAGGTGCGCGACCTGGTTGCCGGCGGTGTGCGCGAGATTGCGCTGATCGGCCAGGACACGGGCATTTGGGGCACCGACTTTGCCGACGAGGACGTCGCCGAGGGCGCGCCGCGCAATCTGGCGCAGCTGCTGCGTGCCGTCGCCGAGGCTGTGCGCCCGCACAACGTCTGGGTCCGCGTGCTCTATCTGCAGCCCGAGGGCATGACCGACGAGCTTATCGAGACGATTCGCGATACGCCTGAGGTGCTGCCTTATATCGATATCCCCGTGCAGCACTGTGACGCGCGCATCCTCAAGGCCATGCGCCGCTCCGGCTCGCGTCAGGAGCTCGAGGATCTGTTCCGCGACCTTCGCGAGCGCATCCCCGGCATCGTGATTCGCTCTACGGCCATGGTTGGCTTCCCGACCGAGACCGACGACGAGTTCCGCGATCTTATCGACTTTATGGACACCGTCGGCTTTGACTACACGAGCGTTTTTGCCTACTCGCGTGAGGAGGGCAGCCTGGCCGCCAAGATGGACGGACAGGTCGATGAGGAGGTTAAGCTCGAGCGCGCCCAGGAGGCCATGGATCTGGCCGAGTCGCTCGGTTTTGCCGCTACGGCAGCCCATGTGGGCGAGCGCGCCCAGGTGATCGTCGATGGCATCGAGGAGACTGAGGACGGCGCCGAGCTGATCGGTCACGCCTGGTTCCAGGCGCCCGATTCCGATGGCGCGGTGCATCTGGACGCCAGCGAGGCGTCCGTGGGCGATATTCTGACCGTCGAGTTTACCGATAGCTTCTGCTATGAGCTTATCGGCCATGTTGTGGAGTAGGAGAGCATCGTGGCAAACGAGAGCAATAAGGAACTGACGAGTGTTTGGACGCCCGCCAACATCGTGACGTGCGTTCGCATCGTCTTTATCCCGGTGTTCATGATCGTGTCGGCGCTTTCTCACACGAGTGTTGCCGGTACAGATTGGAGTACCTTCGACGGCCCGCTCGCCGCCGCTGCCTTCATTCTGTATGTGATCCTGTCGTGCACCGATAAGGTCGACGGTTATCTGGCGCGCTCGCGCAATGAGATCACCGATTTCGGTAAGTTCCTGGACCCTATCGCCGACAAGCTGCTGGTGTTCTCGGCCCTGCTGCTGTTCTTGGATTTTGGCGCGGTGACCGTGTGGTCCGTATTCATCATCTTGTTCCGCGAGCTGCTGGTGAGCGCTCTTCGCATGGTCGCGAGTGCGGCCGGCGTGGTCGTTGCCGCCGATAAGCTCGGCAAGTATAAGACGGCGACCACGATGGTCTCCATCTGCGGCTATCTGTGCGTCTTTGCTATGACCGGCCTCCAGTTGGGGCCTGCGGAGCTGTTGCTCGGTGTCTATGGCGTCTCACGCTTCCTGTACGCTGTTGCCGTTGTCCTGACCGTTATCTCGGGCGCCCAGTACTTCTGGAACTGCCGCAAGATCGTCTTTTCGGTCTAGGTCCTGGTAGGTATGACGGACTCTTTTGAGCAGATTTCCGCACATAACGAGGAGCTGGCGCGCGATATTGTCGAGCGCGCGAGTGCCCGTGGGGTGACGGTGTCGACGGCGGAGTCGCTGACGGCGGGCATGATCGCCTCGACGATTGCCGATATCCCGGGTGCCTCGGCGGTGCTGCGCGGCGGTGCGGTGACCTATTGCGATGAGATCAAACATCGCGTTCTGGGTGTTGAGCAGGAGACGCTCGATCGGTTTAGCGCCGTGTCGCACCAGACGGCGCGTGAGATGGCCGCGGGCTCGCTGGACCTCTATCAGAGCGATGTGGCCGTAAGCGCAACGGGCTACGCTGGGCCCGGTGGTGGCACCGAGCAGGACCCCGCCGGTACGTTCTATATTGGCTGGGCGCATCGCGCGGTCGATGGGGAAGTGCCGGTCGTGGACTCTGTGCGTTGCCACTATGAGGGCAACCGTTCGTGTGTTCGTGCCCATGCGGTCGCGGAGGCATTGGGACGCATTGCCCTTGTGCTCAACTCTATGGAATAGACGTGTTTTCAGGGGCCTTAGGGCCCCTTAATTGTGGAGATAGGGACCATTGACCGGAATTACGTTTGCGCTGGTACATGGCCTAAATTTGTTCGTGCATCCGTATTTGTGATTGGCGTGGTCAAGCGTTTGGTCGGTGATTGGTTGGCGTTTGGTCGGGTTTTGGAATGTACGGGTGCATATGATGAATCTGAACGGTTGACCACGAACAGCCGTTCGTTTATTATCGTTTCAGGTTGTTAAGAGGAGGGCTATTCATGGCCAAGAATTCAGGTCCCGTACGTACTGTTCATGCACGCACGACGGGTAAAGAGCGCGATGAGATGATCGCCACCACCAAGGCCGAGATCGAGAAGAAGTTCGGCCAGGGCTCTATTATGAGGTACGGCGACGGCGGTCCCGAGCTCGAGGTCGAGGCGATTCCGACGGGCTCTCTGGCGCTCGATGCCGCCTTGGGTATCGGCGGCGTTCCGCGCGGCCGTATCGTTGAGATTTATGGTCCCGAGTCCTCCGGTAAGACGACGCTTTCGCTTGAGATTCTTGCAGAGGCACAGGCCATGGGCGGCGTTGTGGCATTTATCGATGCCGAGCACGCGCTTGATCCTACCTATGCCGCGCGCATCGGTGTTGATATCGATGAGGTCCTAATTTCCCAGCCCGACACGGGCGAGCAGGCGCTCGAGATCGTCGATATGCTTGTGCGCTCCGGCGCCATCGACGCCATCGTCGTCGACTCTGTTGCCGCCTTGACTCCGCGTGCCGAGATCGAGGGCGAGATCGGTGACACGACAGTGGGTCTGCAGGCTCGCTTGATGAGCCAGGCGCTCCGCAAGCTCGCTGGCTCGCTTGCCAAGTCCAACACGACCTGCATCTTCATTAACCAGTTGCGCGAGAAGATCGGCGTCATGTTTGGCAACCCCGAGACCACCACGGGCGGACGCGCGCTCAAGTTCTTCTCTTCCGTGCGAATCGATATTCGCAAAATCGATACCATCAAGCTCAAGGACGAGGTTATCGGCAATCGCGTGCGCGCCAAGGTCGTTAAGAACAAGGTGGCCGCTCCGTTCCGCTCGGCTGAGTTTGACATCATGTACGGCACCGGCATCTCCAAAGAGGGCTCAATTCTGGATATGGCCGTCGAGTGCGGTATTTGCAAAAAGATGGGGTCCTGGTTTGCCTATGGCGAGGATAAGCTCGGCAACGGTCGCGAGGCCGCCAAGACATTCCTGCGCGAGCATCCCGATTGCGCCGACGAGATTGAGCACAAGGTTCGCCTTGCCTGCGGCCTTGAGTATGACGATGATGCCCCCTCCGAGGTTGAGTTGACCGATCAGCCCGCTCCCGAGGAGTTTGACGAGCTGTACGCCATCGATGGCTCCGCAATGCTCGACGATGACGACGAGTAGCGGATGTCGACATGTCGTATACGGTGACCGAGGCCACGGTCGTCTTTCCCGATAAGAAGGCGGCCTCCTCGTTCTCGAACGGTTATGCGTCTAAAAAGCCCTGTGCGCATATCGATTGCGATCTTGAGGGCGGTTTTGAACGTTCCATTTGGATTCCCGTGCGCGTGGCGCGCCTGTACGTTAAGAACCGCCCCGACCTTCCCTGTGATTGGGATGACTTTCGCGAGGCGGTACAACTTATCGAGCGCAAATGTGCGCTCACCATGGTGACCGAGATGCTTTCGCGCCGCGATCATGCCACGGGCGAGGTGCGCGTTAAGTTGGCGCGCTATGGCTTTCGACAGCCTGCGATCGATTTTGCGGTTGCTCGAGCGACCGAGTATCGTTTTTTGGACGAGAACCGCTTTTGCTCGTACTTTATCGAAGAGCGTAAGCGTCGCGGCTGGGGACAGCGCAAGATCGAGGTTGAGCTCAAGCGTCGTCATGTCGTGCTTGACGATATCCCCGGGTATCCCGAGGCGTATTTTGCCGTGGATGACGACTTGGCTCGTGCATCGGCTTTGCTCGCTAAACGTCGCGTTCCCGAGGCGCGTGCATTCGAAAAGCTCGTCAGATTCTTGATGGGCAAGGGCTTTTCGTATCACATCGCCGCCGATGCCGTTAAAGCACGCCTCGATGCCTCAAGCGAGGAGTAC
Organism: uncultured Collinsella sp.; assembly: GCA_900552425.1. Taxonomy (GTDB): domain Bacteria; phylum Actinomycetota; class Coriobacteriia; order Coriobacteriales; family Coriobacteriaceae; genus Collinsella. The sequence continues at coordinate 11,406 of URZR01000026.1, forward strand.
GCCTTGTAAGCGTGCACCCGTTACGCCCCTGCCGTTCACCGCTTGATTGGCGCCGTGCCGGGTGCGTTTATTTGACAGTTGTTGCGGTTCAACGTAGGATAATCACTGTCATTTGCTTTGTGATATGTGCTCATCTGTGATGAGTTTGTTTATATGTTTATTTGTATCCGACCCGCATAAGCTGCGCCCATATTACTCAAATGTCGCGAGCCGTTCGTAAGGACGGTTCGCTTTGCTGTGTAACGAATCCATAAAAAGGAGTGAGCATGCCTATCATTGCAGCGCTCGTTGGCCTCGTTTTGGGTGCCATCGCCGCCATTGCCTACATGCGCACCGCCAAGCAGGGTAGTCTTCACGAGGCCGACGAAAAGATCCAGTCGGCACACGCGCAGGCAGAGTCCCTGATCGGTGATGCAAAGCGTCAGGCCGAGACCCTCAAAAAAGAGGCTCTGCTCGAGGCTAAGGAAGAGATTATCAAGAACAAGCAGGCCGCTGAGGCCGAGGACAAGCAACGTAAGAGCGAGATTCGCACGCTCGAAAATCGCGTGATGCAGCGCGAGGAATCGCTCGATCGTCGCAACGATGCGCTCGATAAGCGCGAGCATCAGCTGTCCAGCCAGGCCGGTCAGGTCGAGAAGCGCTCTCGCGAGCTTGAGGAGCTCTGCGCCAAGCAGACTTCCGAGCTTGAGCGTATTGCCGACCTTACGCGCGAGGATGCTCACAAGGAGCTGCTCGACAAGGTCCGCGGCGAGGTTACCCACGAGGCGGCCACCATCATCCGCGAGTCTGAGCAGCAGGTTCGCGCCGAGTGCCACAAGACCGCTCAGGAGATTCTCTCCCTGGCGATTCAGCGTTGCGCCGCCGACCATACCGCTGAGGTCACCGTCACTTCCGTGCATATTCCCTCTGATGATCTCAAGGGTCGTATCATCGGTCGCGAGGGTCGCAACATCCGGACCTTCGAGCAGGTTTCCGGCGTCAACCTCGTGATTGACGACACCCCCGAGACCGTCGTACTCTCGAGCTTCGATCCGGTCCGTCGTGAGACCGCCCGCGTGGCACTTGAGAACCTCATTGCCGACGGTCGTATTCACCCCGCCCGCATCGAGGAGATGTATCACAAGGCTGCCGATTTGGTTCAGCAGCGTGTGCGCGAGGCCGGCGAGCAGGCCGCCTTCGATACCGGTATCCACGACCTGCATCCCGAGATCGTCAAGACCCTGGGTGCTCTTCGCTACCGCACCTCGTTTGGCCAGAACGTGCTGCAGCACTCGCTTGAGGTCTCCGACCTGTGCGGCGTTATGGCCTCAGAACTTGGCCTGGATGTTGTAACCGCCAAGCGCGCCGGCCTTCTGCACGACCTGGGCAAGGCCATCGACCACGACGTTGAGGGCCCCCATGCTGTCATTGGCGCCGAGCTTGCCCGCCGTTATGGCGAGAAGCCCGTTATCGTCCATGCGATCGAGGCCCATCATGCCGACGTCGATCCCAACACGGTGCTCGACGTTCTGGTCCAGGCTGCCGATGCCGTCTCCGCTTCTCGCCCCGGTGCCCGCCGCGAGTCGGCCGAGAACTACATCAAGCGCCTTGAGAAGCTCGAGGAGATCGCCAACTCTTATGACGGCGTCGAGCGTACCTATGCCATGCAGGCCGGTCGTGAGGTCCATGTCATGGTTCAGCCGGACAAGATCTCCGATGCCCAGTCCACGGTGCTTGCGCACGATATCGCCCATCAGATCGAGGAAGAGATGGAGTATCCCGGTCAGGTGCGCGTTGTCGTGATTCGCGAGAGCCGTGCCGTCGATATCGCTAAATAATATGAGCGACGCGAACGAGCTCATCTCATTTATCGCGTCGATGTCGGGGGAGGGCAACCTTCGCGTCGAGGAAAACCTTGGCGAGGGGTATGTCCGCCTCCGCGTTTCGGAGGCCGAGCGCCGTCAAGCCAAGCATGACATTCAGCATGTAGAGGACATTGTCATCGAGATGCTGCGCAATGCTCGCGATGCCGGAGCCGATAAGGTTTATCTTGCCACGACCAAGGAGGAGGGTGTTCGCACCCTCCTCTTCCTGGATAACGGTTCGGGTGTGCCGCAGGATATGCAGGAGCGTATCTTCGATGCCCGTGTCACCTCCAAGCTCGAGAGCATGAAAATGGACCGTTGGGGTGTTCACGGTCGTGGTATGGCGCTGTTCTCTATCAAGCAGAACACGGATGAGGCACGCGTTGTTACATCGGGCGTCGATTTGGGCTCTGCGTTTAAGGTGTGCGTTGCTACTGATCGCTTGGGTGAGCGCGCCGACCAGTCGAGCTGGCCTCAGGCGGTTAAAGACGAAGACGGCCGCTATGTATGTGCTCGCGGCCCCCACAACATCATTCGCGCTGCGTGTGAGTTTGCCCTTGAGGAGCTGCGTTGCTGCGATGTGTATCTGGGCTCTCCGTCCGAGATCGCAGCGACCCTGTACGCTCAGGCTTCGAGTCGTCTCGATACGTCGCGCCTGCTCTTTATCGACGACGAGTGCGAGCTTCCGGTTATCGATCGTTTGGGCCTTGCCTCGGATGCCGAGGACTTTATCCGGATCTGCTCGGGGCTGGGTCTCGAGATGTCCGAGCGCACTGCCCACCGTATTCTGTCGGGACAGATTAGGCCCGTTCGCGGCGTGACCGCGCGTCTGCTGCGCGAGCGTGATTCCACCTCGCATGCGCCTGCTCCCGTCGATCTTGCCAAGGACCGTCGAGGTCTTCGCATCGCCAAGGATGACATGGCGCAGTTTTCGCGTGCTGTCGAGCGTGACTTTAACGAGCTCGCCGCCCGGTATTACCTCAATCTGTGCGGCGACCCTAAGATTCGCGTTTCGCGTGATCGCATCACGGTGACGTTCGATCTTGCCAAAGAGGAATAGCATCTTTACCGAGTCCGCTCGGTACGATACAGTTATTGCAGTTAAAACGTACTTTTAAACGCAGGAGTTTCTTCATGGATTGCCTGAAGGTATCAAGCAAATCATCGCCCGCGTCCGTTGCCGGCGCTATTGCCGGCATGGTCAAAGATGGCGTCCCGGTCAACATTCAGTGCGTCGGCGCCGGTGCCGTCAACCAGGCCATCAAGGCCGTCGCCATTGCGCGCGGCTTTCTGATTCCGACCGGCTTTGATGTCTCCTGCGCACCGGTGTTCTCTGATATTCTCATTAACGGAGAGTCGCGCACGGCAATTCGTCTCTCTATCTACGTTCACCAGATTAATCGGGCTGCTATGGATAACGTCGTCATGGACGACGTCAAGCCTGTTGCGTAAGCGAGCCATCTGCACGCTTGTAGCACTTATGCGCCCCGTCGATACCATCGTTAGGATGTAAGCTCATGGACCAGCGTTCCGTACGCGATATTCTTGCCGGTAAAACCTACTTTATCCGCACATTCGGCTGCCAGATGAACCAGCACGACTCCGAGCGCGTGAGTGGCTTGCTCGATTCGTATGGCTGTCTTATGGCACTCGATCCCGAGCATGCCGATATTGT
>URZR01000027.1 GCA_900552425.1 uncultured Collinsella sp.
TGAGCATGCCCTTCTGGCGCGAGGACCTCTAAGTCTTTCCGTTTCCGGTGCGGTCCCCCTACAACCGCACCGGCTTCGCCCGTTAAACGGGCAACACTAATACTTACGTAATTCATTTCTTCGAAAGGAAACGAACCATGGGTGTTAACCTCTCCGGCCGTAGCTTCCTCAAGCTCCTCGACCTCACCACCGAGGAGATCGAGTACTTGCTCAAGCTTTCCAAGAACTTCAAGGACATGAAGCGCGCTGGCGTTCCGCACCGCTATCTCGAGGGCAAGAACATCGTCCTGCTCTTCCAGAAGACCTCCACTCGTACCCGCTGCGCCTTCGAGGTCGGCGGCATGGATCTGGGCATGGGCGTCACCTACCTCGATCCCGGTTCGTCGCAGATGGGCAAGAAGGAGTCCATCGAGGACACCGCTCGCGTTCTCGGCCGCATGTATGACGGCATCGAGTTCCGTGGCTTTGCACAGGACGACGTCGAGGAGCTCGCTGCCAAGTCCGGCGTGCCCGTGTGGAACGGCCTGACCACCGAGTGGCACCCCACCCAGATGCTCGCCGACATCCTGACCGTCCAGGAGAACTTCAACTACGACATCAAGGGCAAGACCCTCGTCTTCATGGGCGACTGCAAGAACAACGTCGCTCGCTCCCTCATGGTTGTCTGCTCCAAGCTCGGCATGAACTTCGTGGCCTGCGGCCCCGAGGAGTGCATGCCCGCTGACGACGTCATCGAGGCCTGCAAGCCCATCGCCGAGGCTAACGGCTGCACCATCAAGCTGACCACTGACGTCAAGGACGGCGTCACCGGTGCCGACGTTATCTACACCGATGTGTGGGTCTCCATGGGCGAGCCCGACGAGGTCTGGGCCGAGCGCATCGCTCAGCTCACCCCGTATCGCGTTACCTCCGAGGTCATGGCTATGGCCAACCCGGGTGCCATCTTCCTGCACTGCCTGCCTAGCTTCCACGACACCAACACCACGATTGGCGCCGAGAAGTGCGAGCAGTTCGGCATCACCGAGCAGGAGGTCACCGACGAGGTCTTCGAGAGCCCCGCTTCCAAGGTCTTCGACGAGGCCGAGAACCGCATGCACACCATCAAGGCTGTCATGTACGCCACGCTCAAGTAAGAGCATCTAGTATCTCGCTCGGGGTGTATTGCTGCACACCCCGAGCGGCTTTGTCTGGTAAATATCTCGCGTCGGGCGGTGGGCACGGCACGGAAGATCCGCTTCGCGCGAGAAAGTTAAATGATTTATGAAGGGGGGATGAGAACTATGACTGAGACCGCTAAGAAAAAGCGCGGTATGCCTTCATCGTTCACCATTCTTCTTGCTCTGCTGGCAATTGTCGCGGTTGTTACCGTTATCGTCTCCGGTACGTCCGGTGGCGCGGTTACCGCTGCCCGCCTGAGCGATTTCTGCACCGCCCCGGTCAAGGGCTTCGCTGACGCTCTGCCCGTCTGCCTCTTCGTTATGATCCTCGGCGGCTTCCTCGGCATGATGACCGAGACCGGCGCTCTGGACAACGGCATTGCCGTTCTGGTGCAGAAGCTTAAGGGCAATGAGATCATGCTCATTCCCGTGCTGATGCTCATCTTCTCCCTCGGTGGTACCACCTATGGTATGTGCGAGGAAACCGTTCCCTTCTACGCCCTGCTTGCCGCTACCATGATGGCCGCTGGCTTCGACCCTATGGTCGGTGCTGCCACCGTCCTGCTCGGCGCTGGCTGCGGCTGCCTGGGCTCCACGGTTAACCCGTTCGCCGTCGGCGCTGCCGTCGACGCTCTGACCGGCGTTGGCATTGAGGTCAACCAGTCCATCATCATCGGCCTCGGTGCCGTCCTGTGGATTGTTACCACTGCCATGTCCATCTTCTTCGTCATGAGCTATGCCAAGAAGGTCAAGGCTGACAAGGGTTCCACCATCCTTTCGATGCAGGAGCTCAAGGACGCCGAAGAGGCTCACGGCAAGGCTGCTTCCGAGGTTCACAAGGAGGTCAAGCTCACCGGTCGTCAGAAGGGTGTTCTGATCGCCTTTGCCTTCACCTTCGTCGTCATGATCGTCGGCTTCATCCCGCTGGCCGACCTCAACGAGGGCGTCGCCAACTTCTTCGATGCTGGCGCTGTCTATGACGCCGACGGTAACGCCGTCGTCCAGGGCTGGTCTGCCCTGATCACCGGCCTGCCCATTGGCCAGTGGTACTTCGACGAGGCTTCCACCTGGTTCTTCCTCATGGCTATCCTGATCGGTATCATCGGTGGCCTCTCCGAGAAGCAGATCGTCAACACCTTCATCACCGGCGCTGCCGACATGATGTCCGTTGTCCTCGTTATCGCCCTCGCCCGTGGTATTTCCGTCCTCATGGCTAGCACCGGCCTCGACGTCTACGTCCTCGACGCTGCCGCCAATGCTCTGGCTGGCCTGTCCGGCGTGATCTTCGCTCCCATGAGCTTCCTGGTCTACTTCGGCCTGTCCTTCCTGATCCCCTCGACCTCCGGTATGGCTACTGTCTCCATGCCCATCATGGGACCGCTGGCTGTTAAGCTCGGCTTCTCGCCCGAGGTCATGGTTATGATCTTCTCCGCCGCCATCGGCGTCGTGAACCTGTTCACCCCGACCTCTGGCGCCATCATGGGCGGTCTTGCCCTGGCCAAGATCGAGTGGACGACCTGGCTCAAGTTTGCCCTTAAGCTTATCGTCGCTCTCTCCGTCGTCTGCGCCATCATCCTGACCGTCGCTTGCGTGATGCTCTAAGTACCCCTTGGGTACCCCACGGAAACCATGACGATCCTGTAAAGGATCACCTGGTCATCGTCTGTCCGGTGGGGTAACCCCACCGGTAGACTCCTACCTTTAGCCTCCTCCCGTTCCGTGCGCGGGAGGGGGCGCTCTTATGTTGCGCGGTTCTACGAACCGCGCAACCAGTTGACGCTGCGCGCCGCCCAGGACGACAATTTGTCATTCAAAAGGTAAAGCATGACCAAAAGGTCTATGCCTTGCCTTTTTCATGCCAACTTGTTCGCTCTGGACGTCGCTCGCTGACATTGCCAAAACATTGGCGTTTCCTTGGTTGTCAAATGATCCGTAGGGAGTCATTGGTGACATTGCCTTGATATTTTATTCAGTCGGCTGTTATGGCATTTGAGCTGCTTACCTGCTTAAGGTAATTGACGGCATAAGTCAGCTATCGAAAATATTGCTCGAAAAATCGTCCAAGAAGTCGCGGGGCGATTTTTGACGCGTCGCGCGTCAAGCGATGTGGCAAGTTTTTGGTTAGATATTGGTCAGTTTTGGGGCAACCTTGCCAAAAACTTGACGGATGCAGATTTAGACGTCGACGAATGAACACTTCAGGTGGGCTCCAAGCAAAAATCTGGGCTGATTCTCGATAATCGCCTTCAATCGTCCCTTGCCAAGCGCTGGCCTCGCGTACAATCTGCTCCGACATTCGCGCGCCGCCCGGCGCTTAAGAGGGGAGGACCCCATGGCAAACGAGATCTGGACCATCAAGCGTTGTCTCGAGTGGACCAAGGAGTACCTGGCCGAGCGCGGCGAGGAGCACCCCCGTCTTTCTGCCGAGTGGCTGCTGTGCGCCGCCACGGGCCTGGCGCGCATTGACCTATATATGCGTATGGACGAGACGCTTAACGCGGCCCAGCTCGAGACCATGCATGCGGCCGTTGTCCGCCGCGCTAAGGGCGAGCCGCTGCAATACATCACGGGCAGCACGCAGTTTCGCATGATCGACGTCGCGTGCGCCCCCGGTGTGCTCATTCCGCGCCCCGAGACCGAGATGCTCGTCGAGGAAGTCCTCAATTATCTGGATGCCGAGGTGCTGAGCCCCGAGGCTGCTGCCCGTCAGCGTGTTGAGCTGCCTTGGAACGATGAGGTCGAGGAGGCACGCAAGGCCGAGGCCGCGCTGGCAGACGAACGGGCGACTGCCGAGCGCCGTGCCGCTAACCTGACGGCTGCCGATGAGGCGGCGCTAGGCGGCGACGTACTGGGCAGTCGTGCCTATGCCGAGGAGCTGGCCGACCGCGAGGCCGAGGAAGCCGCCGCGCAGGCGGCAGAAGCCGAAGCGGCAGAAGCAGAGGCCATGGAAACCCCCGAGCCCGAGCTCGACGAATACGGCATCGCCATTGAGGACAACGACCAACAGGCGACTCCCGCGCAAGATGCCGCCGAGGCCAACGTATCTGCCCCAGCCGAGCCCCGCACTGCCCGCGTTCTCGAGGTCGGCTGCGGCACGGGCTGCATTTCGCTCTCCCTTGCCTGGGAGCGCCGCGGCCACGTTACCTGCACTGCTACCGATATCGAGCCGCGCGCCATCGATCTGGCCACCAAAAACCGTGATGCGCTTGGCTTCACGTCCGACGAGGTCGCCTTCAGCCTCACAAACCTGGTGAGTTCCATTCCCCGCGAAGAGTGGGGCACCTTTGATGTGCTCGTCTCCAACCCACCTTACATCCCGACCGACGTCATGCGCTCGCTGCCGCATGAGGTCAAGGACTTTGAGCCCGATCTGGCGCTCGAGGGCGGTGCCGACGGTCTCGATATCTTCCGCCGCCTGCTCAACGCGGCGCCCTACATGCTGCGTGCCGGCGGCCTGTTTGCCTGCGAGCTCTACGAGGGCGCGCTCGACGCCGCGGCCGAGCTCTGTCGTCAAGCAGGCCTTTCGGACGTGCGTATCGTCCACGACCTCACCGATCGCCCCCGCATTGTCCGAGCCATCGTCACCGAGCCCAAGCAACGCCAGTAATATTTATTAACTGGTTAGCAAAAATTATAAAGTAGTTTATAATTAGGACGGCTGAAAGAGGTCGGCCCATGCAACCTCCTACCTTTCGGGAAATCATTGCCCTACTCAAGCACGATGGATTCGTGAAGGTCGCGCAAGTCGGTAGTCATGCTAAGTATGTTTCTGGTGACCGCGTTGTCACCGTGAACGGCTCTGGTGGTGATCGACCAAAGAAGGGCACGTGGGCAAGTATTCGTCGCCAAGCTGGATGGTAGTTGGAGGCAAAATGAGGCAGCGATTTACCTATGACTGCGTTCTCATAAAAGAAGACGACGGTTACTGCGCTAGCTTCCCGCAGATTCCCGGCGCCTTTGCCGATGGCGATACGCGCGAAGAAGCGATTGCCCATGCCACCGAGGCACTGATGGCGTTTTTGGCCGACGACCTCAACAACGGTTTGACTCCGGCAGGGTACGAACGCTCGGCCGAGGTCGTGGCCCTTTCAGTCGAAATCGACCACGAGGACGCTCGGGAAGCGGCGTGCCGAACATTTAAAGACGCAGCGCTGGACCTCAAAGTCTCCGCTCCGCGGATTACCGCGCTGGTCAAAGCCGGAAAGCTCGATGTTGAACTCGTCGACGGCCGTCGGATGATAACGATAGACAGCATCGAGCGTTACGCCGCCCAAGAACGTCACGCCGGCAGGCCAAAGAAGTTCGTCGCAGTCCAATAACCCCCTCACTTTCACCGACTACTAGAGCCGCTCACCAAACCAACATGCGCTCTGGGCAAATAGGTTGAACGTTTCGTGCGAGAATGCCCCACAGTAAACAAACTTGCACCAGAGCGTAAGGGGCTGGCATACACATGCAGACGGTCTATCGGGTATACGAGGGAACGCGCGAGCCGCATCGGCTTGCCGTCGAGCGCACGGCCGAGGTGCTCGGCCGCGGCGGCCTGGCTTTGATCCCGACCGAGACCGTCTACGGTGTCGCTGTGGCAGTCAACGCCTTCTCGGACGCCGTGCCCCAAGATACAAGCGAATTCCCATCGTGGCCGCGCGATCCGCAGGCTGCCGTCAATGGCGCCGCAGTTCCTGCACTCGGCACCGGCTATCGCCGTATCTTCACTCTCAAGCAACGTGAACTCACGCAAACCGTCGCTTGGCTGGTCGATGGCGTCGAAGCACTCGACCGCTATGGCGTGGATATCCCGGAAGATGCCCGCATACTCGCGCGACGATGCTGGCCGGGAGCCCTGACTATCGTGGTCAAGGCAGCCCCCTGCGTGCCGACCTTTATGCGCGCTGCCGACGACACCGTGGCCCTGCGCGCTTCGGCCTCTCCCGTGGTCCAAGCGCTCATCCGCGCCTGCGGCAGTCCCCTTGCCTGCACAAGCGCCAATACACATGGGGCGCCCTCGCCGGCAAGCTTTGCCGCCGTCGAGGGTCGCATCCTGGAGGGGGTCGATGTTGCCGTCGACGCCGGTGAGACCCCGTGTCGCGACGCCTCGACCATCGTGTCGTTTCAGCACGGCGAGCTCCAGATCCTGCGCCAAGGCGCACTTCCCGCATCAGAGATCGAACGGGTCCTGTCCGACCCGATGCAATAGAAAGGCGTAAGCGATGTCATTGAATCTGGGCAGCCTGGGCATGGAAGATGCCTCGTTTGACTTTGGCGGTTCCTACATCATGGCGCTCGACTGCGGCACCACCTCGGTACTTGCGACCATCGTCGACGAGTACGGATGCATCGTCGCGCAGGCACGTCGCAGCGTCAAAACCAGCTTCCCGCGTCCCGGCTGGGTGGAGCAAGACCCCATGGCGGTCCTTGCTAGCCAGATCGCCGTCATGATGGAAGTCCAGTTTAAGAGCGGTATCCACTCCGACCGCATTGCCGCCATCGGCATATCCAACCAGCGCGAGACCACGGTGGTCTGGGACCGCGTGAGCGGCCAGCCCATCTATAACGCCATCGTATGGCAGTGCCGTCGTACCGCGCCGGCAATCGACACGTTGGTTGAACAGGGTTGCGAGGAGCTGGTGCGCTCCCGCACGGGACTCACGCTCGACCCGTATTTCTCGGCCTCCAAGGTGCAGTGGATTCTCGACAACGTCGACGGCGCACGCGAAAGCGCGGCGGCGGGCGACCTCATGTTTGGCACCATCGACACCTGGCTCATCTACAACCTCACCGGCGGCCAGGTCTTTGCCACCGACTACACCAATGCCAGCCGCACGGCACTCTTTAATATCCATACGCTCGATTGGGACGACGACCTGCTGGCACTCTTTGACGTTCCACGTTCCATGATGCCCGAGGTTCGCTGGAGCTCGGGCGACTACGGCCGCGTCGCGAGCGACATCATGACCAACATGCCACCCATCATGGGCGTGGCGGGTGACCAACAGGCGTCGCTGTTCGGCCACTGCTGTTTCCGTCCCGGCCAGACCAAAAACACCTATGGCACGGGTTGCTTTATGCTCATGAACACCGGCGACGAGATTGTCGAATCCAAGAATGGCCTGGTCTCCACCATCGGTATCGCTGCGGACGGCAAAGTCAGCTATGCGCTCGAGGGCTCTATTTTTGCCGCCGGCTCAACGATGAACTGGCTTCGCAACAACATGGGCATCATCTCGAGCGTGAGCGAGTCGGCACAACTCGCCGCTTCGATTAGCGACAACGAGGGCTGCTACTTCGTTCCGGCCTTTGCGGGTTTGGGTGCTCCCTGGTGGGACCCGCATGCTCGCGGTATCGTGTGCGGTCTGACCGGCGCCTCGAGCCGTGCGACCATCGTACGTGCCGCCTGCGAATCCATGGCATATCAGAGCTACGACGTGCTGCGTGCCATGGAGCAGGACGTGGGTCTTTCGATCGAGCGCCTGTCCGTCGATGGCGGCGCCTCGCGCAACGAGTTCATCATGCAGTTCCAGGCAGACCTGCTGGATATCCCTGTACTGCAATGCGAGTCGGTGGAGACTACGGCAATCGGCGCCGCTTATCTGGCGGGCCTCGCGGTTGGGTATTGGGAGGATCTGGAGGAGCTGGAGCAAAACGCCCAGATCGTCAAGACGTTCCATCCCCATATGTCCGTTGAACGTCGCGAGCGCAACCTGGACGGTTGGCACGATGCGGTCAAGCGTTCGCTCAGCACCGCTCAGTAGGGCTGTGACGGGGCACTCGATACAACAAACCGCTAAACTTATGCACGGCGCGTGGCAACAGCATCGCGGCGTGCCTTGTCAGCAAGGCCATCTTCCGGCCGCAACGAAAGGGGCAAGACCCATGACCGTTACCTACGATACGTCCCGCGTGACGCTTGTCGATCATCCGCTCGTCCAGCATAAGCTGTCGATCCTGCGCGACAAGGAGACCGGCACCAACCAGTTCCGTCAGCTCGTGCGCGAGCTCGCGCTTTTTGACGGCTACGAGGCCATGCGCGACCTGCCCATGGAGGATGTCGAAGTCGAGACTCCCATCACCACCGCCACGTTTAAGCAGCTTGCCGGCAAGAAGCTCGCCATCGTCCCCATCCTGCGCGCGGGCCTTGGCATGGTCGACGGCATCCTCGACCTGGTGCCCTCTGCCCGCGTGGGCCACATTGGCATGGAGCGCGACGAGGTCACCCACGAACCGCATGAGTATTACTGCAAGATGCCCAAGGATATCGACCAGCGTATCTGCCTGGTTGTCGACCCCATGCTCGCCACGGGCGGTTCGGCCGAGATGGCTATCAGCTACCTGCGCGAGCGCGGTGTCAAGGACATCCGCATGCTGTGCATCGTCGCGGCCCCCGAGGGCCTCAAGTCGCTGACCGAGAAAGATCCTGACGTACATATTTATACGTGCGCCATCGATGACCATCTCAACGAGGCCGCCTACATCGTTCCCGGCCTGGGCGACGCCGGCGACCGCATCTACGGCACGCTCTAGTCGCTGGGCTAAACGGCCGCGGCTGCAAATACGAAGAAACGGTGCGCGCGGACGAACAAAAGGCGACCGCGCGCACTCCTGTTAACGGACGTTTTGCCCTGCAGGGTTCGAGAAAAACGTATTACCGTACCTGCGGCATAAAGAAGGTCTTAAGAAAACGAACAGGTGCGTATTAACCGATGCTTTTTCGGTTGTACTTTAGCGATTGGCTCGTACAATAGTCACCAATGTTTGGCGGGAACTGTTCTGTGAAGCGTTAAAAAGGAAAGTGAGGACGCCAGTGTTTCAGATAGCCGATCTGCTCGCTATCGTTGCAGGCGCCATCGCGGGCGCAATTGCCTTCCTTCCCTTTGTCTTTACGCTCAAGCCGGTTCTTGACGATAAACAGAATGCGGACATGCTCAAGGGTATGGTGAGTCTGGCGGTCTCGGCAATCGCCCTGCTCGTCTTTACCTTGGTTGTGTTTGTGTTGTTCGGAGAGGCATTTCGCATGTTCCTCCTGGGCGAGGCGATCGGCTTCGTGGCCTTTATGGCTGCCTGCACGGTTCGTGTCGTCAAGGCGCTGCGAGATCCTCATGAGGTCGAAAGGTAAGTCGTGGAAATTTTTGAAAAGCTGCCTGATGAGATTAATCATCTGGTCAGCGAGTTCAGCTCCACCCCTGTCGTGGGCGATCTGAGCTGCGGCATCACGCAGTACTCGTTTTGGCTGATCGTCTCCACGATCGTGCTCCTGATCGTCCTGGCCGTGTTCAAGAAGAAGCAGACCCTGGTCCCCAAGGGCTTCTTCGTCAACGGTTTCGAGTACATCATCGAGTACGTCGAGAACGATATCGGCAAGGGCGTCGTGGGTGAGAACTGGAAGAAGCACTTCCCGTTCCTGTGCTCGCTTTTCCTGTTCATCCTGATCAATAACATGATCGGCCTGATTCCGGGAATGAAGCCCGGCACCGGCGCAATCGGCTCCACCGCCGCGCTCGCCATCTTCGCCTTCGTGTACTTCATCTACTACGGATGCAAGGCTCACGGCGTGATCGGCTACATCAAGAGCCTCGCCCCGCAGGGCGTGAGCTTCCCGATGAACGTGCTCGTGTGGGTCGTCGAGCTCTTCTCGACCTTCCTGCGCCTCATCACGCTCGCCGTCCGTCTGTTCTGCAACATGTTCGCAGGACACGTGGTCATGGGCTCGTTCGCCATCATGGCGAGCATGTTCATGCAGCCGCTGCTTCAGCAGGTTTCCGCGGCGCACGCCGTCGGCGCCCTGCCTTCGCTGGCCTGGCTTGCCATCCTCATCCTGATCTATGCGATCGAGCTTGTGGTCGGCGCCATCCAGGCTTACGTCTTCACGGTCCTTACCGCCGTGTATGTCTCCGAGGCAGAGGAGGTCGCAGAGGAGGAGTAGTCTTCCGTTCGCGCCTTAAAGGTAAGGCAATTCGTTAAACCGCCGGTGCCCGTACCCATGGAGCCCGGCAGTTATAAAAAGGTTATCCTGCGTGAAATAAGACACGCACGACAAAGGAGGAATCGTGGGAGTTATCGGTTACGGTCTCGGTGTTATCGGCGCTGGTCTTGCTATCGGCCTGTCTGCTCTGGGTGCTACGGGTGCTATGGCCCGTCAGCCTGAGGTCCAGGGCCGCGTGTTCACCGTCTTCATCATGGGCTCCGCCTTCGGCGAGGCTCTGGCTCTGATCGGCTTCGTTGTCGCGCTGATCGTTAAATAGCACGGAGCGTCAAGTATGAATCTTTCATCCCAGAAGAGCGCGATCGCACTCTCCGCGTCCGCGGCCGCGCTGCTCATGCCGGTTTCCGCGTTCGCCGAGGACGGCGCTGCCGGTGCGGACATCCTCATCCCTAAGATGGCGGAGTTCATCCCAGCGCTTATCGCCTTCCTGATTATCTGGATCGTGCTGGCCAAGGTCGCCCTGCCGGGCATCATGAAAACCATGGAGGAGCGCGGCAAGAAGATCGAGGAGAGCCTCGACGAGGCCGAGAAGACCAAGCAGGAGGCTATCGCCAAGCGCGCTGAGTCCGACTCGATCGTCACCGACGCCCGTCGTCAGGCTGCCGACATCGTTCTCGAGGCCCGTAAGGACGCCGAGTCCGAGCGCGCCCGTATCATCGAGGCTGCTCACAAGGAGGCCGAGGAGATCATCGCCAAGGCCCATACGACCGTCGAGGACGAGCGCAAGTCCATTTACGCCGGTGCCGCGAGCTCCATCGCCGACCTGTCCGTTGCCGTCGCCACCAAGATCGTGGGCGAGGCACTCGAGGACGATGCCGAGCAGAAGAAGCTCATCGAGCGCTACATCCAGGAAGCAGGTAGCCTGAATGCCGACTAGCCGCTATCAGGACAAGGTGCTCGAGACCTACGCGCGCTCCCTTCTGGAAGCCGCTAAGGCCGAGAACCATGTGTTCGAGGACCTCGAGATGATCGAACGCTTGGCTTCTGCCAGCCCCGAGATCATCGCCGTGCTCGACACCATGTCCAAGCGCGACCAGCTCGACCTTCTTCCCAAGGTGGCAGCTGCCTTTAAGTATGTTGCCGAGGAAGACGAGGATGTAGTGGGCGTGACCGTCACCACGGCGATCCCGCTCGACGACGAGCTGCGTCAAACCATCACTAAGAAATGCGAGCAGGACTTCGGCCGCAAGGTATTCCTTATCGAGCGGGTCGACCCGTCTATCGTGGGCGGCCTGGTGCTCGAGGCCCGCGGCGAGCGTCGTGATATTTCCGTCAAGACGCAGCTGCGCATCGCGCAGGAGACCCTCGCAAACTCTGCTAATTCGTACGGAGGTGAAGCCTAATGTCCGAAACCCTCAATGCCCAGGATATCGCCAAGAAACTGCAGGAGCAGCTCACGAGCCTCTCCGCGACGGTCGATACGCATGAGGTTTCAACGGTCGACGAGGTAGGCGACGGCATCGCGCGCGTCTCCGGCCTCAAGAGCGCCATGGCAGGCGAGCTTCTGGAGTTCAAGAGCTCCGATACCGGTGAGACCGTCTTCGGCCTTGCCCAGAACCTTGACCGTGACGAGGTCGGCGCCGTTCTGTTCGGTGCCGTCGACTCCATCAAGGAAGGCGACGAGTGCCGCACCACTGGCCGCATTATGGATATCCCCGTGAGCCGTGCCATGCTCGGCCGCGTCGTCAATCCGCTCGGCCAGCCCATCGACGGCCTGGGCGACATCGTCGCCACGCACCGTCGCCCCATCGAGTTCAAGGCTCCCGGCGTCATCGATCGTACCCCGGTGTGCGAGCCGGTTCAGACCGGTCTGCTCGCTATCGACTCCATGGTGCCTATTGGCCGCGGTCAGCGTGAGCTCATTATCGGCGACCGTAAGACCGGTAAGACCGCCATCGCCATCGACGCTATCCTCAACCAGCGCGGCAAGGGCATGGTCTGCATCTATGTCGCCATCGGCCAGAAGGCCTCCACGGTTGCCAACATCCGCGAGACCCTCGCTCAGCACGGTGCGCTCGACTACACCATCATCGTTTCGGCCACCGCTGCCGATTCCGCCCCTATGCAGTACATCGCGCCTATGGCCGGTGCCGCTATCGGCGAGTTCTTCATGTACAACGGCGAGGACGGCAAGCCCGCCAGCGAGACCAACCCCGGCGGCCACGTGCTCGTCATCTACGACGACCTGTCCAAGCAGGCTGTGGCCTACCGTCAGATGTCGCTGACGCTGCATCGTCCGCCCGGACGCGAGGCCTATCCTGGCGACATCTTCTACCTGCACTCTCGTCTGCTCGAGCGTGCCGTCAAGATGTCCAAGAAGAACGGTTACGGCTCCATGACGGCACTGCCGATCATCGAGACCCAGGACGGCGACGTCTCGGCCTACATTCCGACCAACGTCATTTCCATTACCGATGGTCAGATCTACCTGCAGTCCGAGCTCTTCTTCCAGGGTCAGCGCCCGGCAGTCGACGTGGGCATCTCCGTGTCCCGCGTCGGTGGCGACGCTCAGACCAAGGCTATGAAGCAGGTTGCCGGCAACCTTCGCCTGGATCTCGCTTCGTACCAGGAGCTCGCTGGCTTTACGCAGTTCGGCTCCGACCTCGACGAGGCTACTCAGAAGCAGCTGACCCATGGTGCTCGCATGACCGAGCTCCTGAAGCAGCCGCGTTACAAGCCGTTTGAGGTTGGCGAGCAGATCGTTACGCTGTTCGCTGGCAACGAGGGCTTCCTGGATGACCTGGAGATCGCCGACGTGCTGCCCTTCCGTGCCGAGCTCATCGAGTACATGGACAATGGCTTTGGTTCGCTGCTCGACAAGGTTCGCGCCAAGAAGATCGATGATGACACCAAGGCTGAGCTCTTGCGCGTCATCGGCGACTTCAAGCAGCAGTTCATGGCCAAGCACCATTCGGATGTTTCTGGATCAGAGGAGAACTAAGCCCCATGGCCAACCTTCGCGACATTAAGAAGCGAATCTCCTCGGTTACCACGACCAAGCAGATCACGCGCACGATGGAGATGGTCTCTACGGCCAAGATCCGTCGTGCCCTCGATCGCTCCAAGCAGGCCGAGCCCTATAAGGAGGCGCTGACCGACGTCATGTTGACGGTCGCCGGCGACGCCTCCTGTTCGGGCACCGATCCCATGCTGCAGAAGCATGAGAGCGTCAAGCATGGCCTGATTGTCGTTATTGCCTCGGACCGCGGCCTTGCCGGCGGTTTCAATACGACGGTGGAGCGCACGGCCGAAAAGCTCGCCGCTTCTTGGGCGAACGACGGCATCGAGTGCGAGATCATCGCGTGTGGGCGCAAACCGGCCACGTATTTCCGTGACCGCGCAAACGTCGTCATGCACTTTGAGGGCAACTCCTCTGAGCCCGATTTCAATCAGGCCCGCATGATCTCCTCTCATATCTGCGATGCGTATCGTGCCGGTGAGCTTGACCGTGTCGAGCTTGTCTACCACCACGCCAAGAACCGCGTGGATCAGGAGCTTCGCGTCGAGCATCTGTTGCCGCTCGACCCCGAGATGATCGCTATGGCCCACGGTCCGCGTAAGAACGAGACCGACGCCCCTAAGCGCATCTCGTCCACGTTCGAGTTCGTGCCCTCTCCCGAGCATGTTCTCGGCAAGCTTGTGCCGTCTTATATCCTGACGGTCATCTACCAGGCCCTGATCGATTCGGCGGCTGCCGAGCAGGGTGCACGCCGCAAGGCCATGCACTCCGCGACGGAAAACGCCACCGCGATCATCTCGACCCTTACCCGCACGTATAGTCGCGTGCGCCAGGCTTCGATCACGACCGAGATTAACGAGATCGTCGGCGGAGCCTCAGCATTGGAGGAACAGTAATGGCTAATAACACCGTAAAGCTTGCGGTCGAGGAAGCCACCAAGAAGACGACTGCCGGTGATGGTCGCATCGTGCGAATCATCGGCCCTGTCGTCGACGTCAAGTTTGACGGCGCGGTGCCCCCGATCTACAACGCGCTCACGGTCGAGGCCGAGACCCCGATCGGTCATCTGAGCACGATCCTCGAGGTCGAGAGCCAGCTTCCGGGCGGCGTCGTCCGCACGGTCGCCATGTCCTCGACCGACGGCCTGCAGCGCGGCCTCATCGCCACCGATACCGGTGAGCCCATGAAGATGCCCGTTGGTCCCAAGACGCTCGGTCGCATTTGGAACGTCATGGGCAAGCCCGTCGACGGCAAGCCCATGCCCGAGGTGGAGGAGTTCTACCCCATCCACCATGCAGCGCCCCGCTTTGACGAGCTCACCACCAAGACCGAGATCTTCGAGACCGGCATCAAGGCCGTCGACCTGCTCGAGCCCTACATCCGTGGCGGCAAGACCGGCCTGTTCGGCGGCGCCGGCGTTGGCAAGACCGTTCTGATTCAGGAGCTCATCAACAACCTCGCCCAGGAGCACGGCGGCACCTCGGTGTTCACCGGCGTCGGCGAGCGTACCCGCGAGGGCACCGACCTTTATCTCGAGATGAGCGAGTCTGGCGTTATCGACAAGACCTGCTTGGTCTATGGTCAGATGAACGAGCCGCCCGGAGCG
>URZR01000028.1 GCA_900552425.1 uncultured Collinsella sp.
CTTGCAGCCGGGTGATGTGCTGTTTATCGACGAGATCCACCGCCTCAACCGTTCGGTCGAGGAGGTCCTGTACCCCGCGATGGAGGACTTTGCCCTCGATATCGTGATTGGCAAGGGTCCGGCGGCGCGCTCGATTCGCCTGGATATCCCCAAGTTTACGCTGGTGGCGGCAACGACCCGCTCAGGCATGTTGACCGGCCCGTTGCGCGACCGCTTTGGCATTTCATATCGCCTGGATTACTACACGGTCGAGGAGCTCGCGCAGATTGTGACGCGCTCGGCGACTATCCTGGGCGTGACGATCGATCATCCCAGTGCACTCGAGATCGGCTCGCGTTCGCGCGGTACGCCACGTCTTGCCAACCGCCTGCTCAAGCGCGTGCGCGACTATGCACAGGTGCGCGGCAACGGTCCCATTGAGCTCGATATCTGCCGTCAGGCGCTCGAGTTCTTCGAGATCGACGAGCTCGGTCTGGACTGGATGGATATTCGTATCTTGGAGACGCTTGCCAAGACGTTCTCCGGTCGTGCCGTGGGACTTACGACCCTTGCCAGCGCGGTGGGCGAGGACCCGGGCACGCTCGAGGATGTCTATGAGCCCTATTTGCTGCAGTGCGGATTGATGATTCGTACGCCGCAGGGCCGTCAGGCAACCCTCCGCACCTTTGAGCACCTGGGGATTGAACCTACCATTTAGGGCGCTTTGTTTTGGCGGGTTGTTAAGCTATCGCTGAGCATCGGGTAAACATATCGCCATTCATCGGTTACGGGTGTTTTACTATTGCGCGCCCGTGCTATGCTGAATTGGTCTTTTTCTCATTCGGTAACGAAAGGACCGCCCATGCCTACTGACATCGAAATCGCACGTTCTGTCACGCCGCTGCCTATTACCGAGGTGGCCAAGAACGCCGGCGTCGACGTTAAGCACCTTATTCCGTACGGCTTCGACAAGGCTAAGGTCGACTATTCGCTGCTCAACGAGCCGACCGATCACCAGGCCAAGCTCGTCCTCGTGACCGCTATCAACCCAACGCCTGCGGGCGAGGGCAAGACCACCACGACCATCGGTCTGGCCGATGGCCTGCGTCGTCGCGGTATCAAGAGCGCCGTGGCCCTGCGTGAGCCTTCGCTCGGTCCCGTCTTTGGCGTCAAGGGCGGTGCCGCTGGCGGCGGTTGGGCCCAGGTCATTCCCATGGAGGACATCAACCTGCACTTTACCGGCGACTTCCATGCCATCGGTGCTGCCAACAACCTGCTGGCCGCCATGCTCGATAACCACATCCAGCAGGGCAATCAGCTCGGTATTGACGTTAAGCGCATCACCTGGAAGCGCGTCGTCGACATGAACGACCGTCAGCTGCGCCATGTTATCGATGGCATTGGCGGTAAGGCCCAAGGTGTGCCGCGCGAGGACGGCTTCGACATCACCGTTGCCTCCGAGGTCATGGCAATCCTGTGCCTGTCTACGAGCATCAACGACCTCAAGGAACGCTTGGGTGAGATTGTCGTCGGCTATAGCTTTGCCGGCGAGCCCGTCCGTGCCCGCGACCTCAAGGCCCAGGGTGCCATGGCCGCGTTGCTTAAGGACGCGCTTAAGCCCAACCTGGTGCAAACGCTCGAGGGCACGCCCGCGTTTGTCCACGGCGGTCCCTTCGCCAACATTGCCCACGGCTGCAACTCTATTATGGCCACGCGTATGGCGATGCGCTTTGGCGATGTTGCCATTACCGAGGCCGGCTTCGGTGCCGATCTGGGTGCCGAGAAGTTCCTCGACATCAAGTGCCGCATGACGGGCGTTCGCCCCAGCGCCGTCGTGGTCGTCGCGACCGCTCGTGCGCTGAAGTACAACGGTGGCGTCGCCAAGGCCGACCTCAACGAGGAGAACCTCGAGGCACTCAAGGCTGGCATGCCCAACTTGCTGCGTCATGTCGACAACATCCAGAACGTTTATGGTCTGCCCTGCGTGGTCGCCATCAACCGCTTCCCGACGGACACCGAGGCCGAGCTTGCGCTCATCGAGTCCGAGTGTCAGAAGCTCGGCGTCAACGTTAAGCTTTCCGAGGTTTGGGCCAAGGGCGGCGAGGGCGCGCTCGAGCTTGCCGATGAGGTCATGCGTCTGATTGAGCAGCCGAGCGAGCTCAAGTTTGCCTATGAGGACGGCGCTGATGTCGCTGATGCCCTCGAGGCCGTTGCCACCAAGGTCTACCGCGCCGACGGCGTTGACTTTACGCCGGCCGCCAAGCGCCAGCTCGCCGAGCTGCGCGAGAACGGCTTTGGCAACCTGCCGGTGTGCGTCGCCAAGACGCAGTACAGCTTTAGCGACAACGCCAAGGCCCTGGGCGCTCCCGAGAACTTCCGCATCACCGTGCGTGAGCTCAAGGTTTCCGCCGGTGCCCACTTTGTGGTCGCGCTGACCGGCAGCGTTCTGACCATGCCGGGTCTGCCCAAGGTGCCCGCGGCCGAGAACATCGACGTCGACAACGACGGCAACATCACCGGCCTGTTCTAAGTCTGCTGTCCATAGCTGCTTGTCCGCCCCGCCGTGCCCACAAGGCCCGGCGGGGCTTTTTGATCCTTAGGCCCGCGCATGTCTTGTAGATACCGACGGACTCTGCCCATCATAGGCTTTTGCGCGGGTAGAATGCATGGATAACTTGAGGCTCACGCGCGACGGAAAGGAATCGTTGCATGGATCAGGACAAGACAACCGTGATGGGCGGCTACGGTTCCGCGCAGGCTGGCGATAGCGCCGATGCGACCCGCGTTGTTCCCAACCCCGGTTATGCCGACCCCGCCGCGACGCAGCCTTCTGCCGAGCCCACCCGGGTTATGGGCTATGGCGACACAGCGCGGGATTCTTATGCCGTATCTTCGCAAGGCCCCTATGGCAACGCAGCTCCGGATCCGTTTGATTACACGCCGCAGGATTCTTATGCTGCCTCGACGCCGAATCCCTATGACAACCTGCCGCAGAATCCCATTCCGCAGCCTCAGCAGACGACGTATATGCCTCGCACGGCGCAGCCTCGCTACGAGTCGCGCGAGCCGTATCGCGAGTACCCCAAGTCGATTCCGCAATATAGCGAAGACGAGGAGAAGAGGCCGTCGCGTTCGTCGAGCGTGATCAAGAAGATCCTCATCGTGCTGGCGATCTTCTTTGCGCTGTCGGTTGTGTTTGCCATCGTGTCGGGCATGCTCAACAAGCGGGGGAGCTCAACGGCCGATACCGCTGCCGAGCAAACCGAGTCCGCCTCGTCTAGCACCGTCGATCTGAGCGATATCCCGGGACAGTATTGGTCCAACGCCAAGAAGCTTCTCAAGTCGCGCGGCGCCGATCTTTCGAATGCCGTGGTCCTGACTGATGATGGCTCAACGCCCGTCGTCGATGCCAACTGGGTCGTTACTTCTGCCTACTATAACGACAGCGGCAACCTCGAAATTCAGCTCACGCACAAGGACGGCTCGTCGGGCAACGCGTCCGGCGACCAGGGCGGCGCGGACAGCTCGAGTTCCAATACGCTGGAGGACTTGAGCAACAAGGCGCAGGAGTTGGGAGACAAGGCGCAAGAGCTGGGCGACACGGCACAAAACCTGGGCGATACCGCGCAGAACTTGGGCGGCTTGGCGACGGATGCCTGGAACGCCCTGCAAAACGGCATCTCGGGCGCGCAGGGAAACTAGCTGTTAAGCAGGCTACAACTGCTCGGCCGGACGCTCGGGCGAGCTAAAGCCCGAATCAAACGTGACGACGCATGAGGCATCGGGTCGGCGCTCGTGCACGATGCGCGTGACGAGCTCCAGCAGCTCCTCGTCGGATATGTCAAAGCCGTCGGGACGCACCAGGTCAAACGAAACGAACCCGTCGTGCTCGTGCAGGTCGTGGATGGAGAGCGCGGGATCGATCTGCATGACGCCGCGCTTGACCCAGCTGCGCAGGTCGTCGCTGGTGGTGGCGATGGGGTCGCAGTGCAGCGTGATATCGATGCCCATTTGGCGCTTGATGTCGTGCTCGATGGTGTCCAAAATCTCGTGGTGCTCAAATGCGTCGCCCTCGCCGGGCATCTCCACGTGGGCGCTGGCAAACTGACGACCGGGGCCGTAGTCGTGCACCATCAGGTCGTGTGTGCCCAAGACCTGCGGATAGGACATGATCTTGTCGCGGATTGCCTGGACGAGCTTGGGGTCGGGCGCTTGCCCCAGCAATGGGCTGATGGCGTCGCGCACTAGGCCCATGCCGCTGATGCAGATGAAGATGCCCACACCCAGGCCTGCCCAGCCATCGAGGTCAAAGCCGGTCGTCTGCGAAATAAGCGCCGCCACCAAGACCGAGCCCGAGGTGATGACGTCGTTTTTGGAGTCCTGTGCTGTGGCAATGAGTGTTTCGGAATCGATACGGTTGCCCAGCGCGCGGTTGAATGCGGCCATCCAGAGCTTAACGAGCATGGATGTAGCCAGTGCCGCAAGGGAAACGAGCGTGTAAGCGGTGGGGGAAGGCTTGATGATCTTGGTGACCGACTCGAGGATCAGGTTGATGCCGACGGCGCAAACCAGGACGGCGACGAACAGGCCGGCTAGGTACTCATAGCGGCCGTGACCATAGGGGTGGCCTTCGTCTGCCGGGCGGCTGGCAAGGCGGAACCCGAGCAGGCTCACGATGTTGCTCGAGGCATCGGAGAGGTTGTTGAAAGCGTCGGCGATGAGGGAGACGGAGCCGGCGAGCAGGCCCGCGATGCCCTTGGCCAGGCACAGGGTGATGTTGAGGCCAATGCAGATGAGGCTTGCGGTAAAACCCGCGTTGGTGCGGCAAGATGCATCGACCGGCTCGTCCTCGCTGCCGGGAACAAGCGTATGTACCAGCCGATTTACAAATAGCATAGCGGTCGTCCTCACAATCATGTTTAAGGGGATAGTGTAGCTCGCGCGGGGGCGCCGTGCACCGATGCTCAGAAAATGCAGCAATAGTCTGCCGGTGCTAACGAGCGAGCCTTCTCGTCTGCCTGGGTGGTCCATTTTGGGCCACATGGGTATGGGCATGTGCCTGTTTGATCGACATACTTAATGCCGACAGCCCCTGTGCAAAGGAGGACGTTTCCATGGACGAGATGTTTGCCATTAAATGTCAAAACTGCGGCGGCCCTATGTACACACACCAAGCTAAGCGCAGCTTTGAGTGCGCTTATTGCGGTGCGGTCATTCCGTGGCAGGCGGACGCCGGAGAGCCCAAGAGCGCTTTGGGCATTCGCCATACGCCGTTGACGGTGGTGGATGGACTGCTCAAGCTCACGCATGTGTCGCAACTCGAGCGCCCGGAGGACCCGGACTGGTATTTCTTCAATTCGCACTGGCGCAATCAGTCGGTCCTGGAACATCTGCTGTGGGAGGATCGCGGCACGGCGCAAGAGTTCCAAGAGGCTACGCATGTGAGCATTCCTTGCCCCTTCTGCGGAGCGTCCTTTGAGGGCGAGTCAACGCAGCGTGTGTTTGAGTGCCCGTCCTGCGGCAACAAGATCGGCATTGCCGACCTGCTCAAGCCCGGTACCTTCAGCAAGCGTCTGACCATGGGCGTGGGTGCAGAGTATGTGCCGGAGCAGGGCATTCCCTGCGAAATCTCGCCGCAGCAGGCACGTGCCAACGCACTGCAGCTGGTGCGCCAGTACCCCGACGCCTTTGCCGGGCACGACGTGGAAGATGCGATCCAAAACGACATGATGCTCTTCTATTTCCCCATGGCGCTGGCGGACCTGCGCATGATGGCGTCCTTCCCGGTCAAGGGCCTGAGCAAGGAGACCCTGGTGTACTACGAGGTGCTCGACTGGGCGTATCCCAGGGCAAACTACCTGGACGTTCGCCTCCTGGGCATTTTGGAGCCGTGGGACTTTGCCAAGGTCGGTCCGTTCGATCCCGCCATGCAGGAAGGCGACTTTCGCGTCGTCTCCGTCGATGCGTCTACCAAGGACCAGGTGGTCATTGATAAGCTGGCGCTCGACGTTGCGGGCAACGACGCCGAGGCTGTACTGGGGCTCAATAAAAAGAGCATCCGCACCTGGGCGCGCAAGGCCCGCAAGCACAAGGACGGCCTAGTTATGGTGCCGGTGTACTTTGTCGACCGTCCGGCAACGGATAGCCGCGACGGCGAGCAGGTGCGCATCGCCGTAAACGGCCAGACGGGCCGCGCGGCCGCGGTGGTGTTTAGCGACAAGCGCGAGACGCATATTGTGGCGCCGCTCAGCCCGAGTCTGCATCTGTCCGGTGAGAGCACCGTGCACGCCACGCCCGTCGAGGTCAAATACGTTAAATCGCCGTTCCTGTACCAGATCGTGCGCCGTGGAGGCGGCGAGCAACCGCGCCAGGTTGCAGCCGCCGTCGAGGGTTCCTACCGAGAAGAAAAGCCCAAACGCAAGGGCTTGTTCGCTGCGATCTTTGGGAAGTAGGGAAGCGCAGCGCGGGACGGCTCACAGGCGTGCGGGCGTTTCGGTCGCAACGTGCTGCTATCCTTGCACTTCGCCATTAGTCGCTTCGTTGATGGCGCGGTACTCGGCACTCAGCTCGCGCGCCAGCTCTTCCTTGCTTGGAAGATACGGCAGGTATTTGGCGGCAAACACTTGGTCGTTGTCTTCGGGCAGCGTGTACTCGACGATCGAATCGCTTTTGTCCGCGCAGAGCATGATGCCTATGGGCGGATTGTCGCCTTCGTTCATGAGCTCACGCGTGTAGTAGTTCACATACATTTGCATCTGGCCCAGGTCCTGATGCGTAAGGTCATCGGTCTTAAGGTCGATGAGCACGAAGCAGCGCATCAGATAGTTGTAAAACACAAGGTCAATATAGAAATGGCGCCCATCAAAGGTGATGCGCTTTTGGCGCGCCTCGAAAGCGAAGCCACGGCCAAGCTCCAGCAGGAACTTCTGAAGATGCGTGATGAGCGCCTGCTCTAGATCGCTCTCGCGAAACGCAGTATCGTCCGAGAAACCTAAAAACTCCAGCACATATGGGTCGCGGATGATATCCTCGGGGCGACGAGCCGGGGCGCGCTTTTGGATTTCCTGGGTGACGGCCTCCTTGTCCTTGCTGGCAAGTAGGCGCTCTCGGAACATGGTGTTGATCTGGCGTTCGAGCTGGCGCGTGCTCCAGCGAGAATTGGCGCATTCGTTCATGTACCAGGCGCGAGCATCAGGGTCGGGAATGCGCATCAACCTGCGGTAATGAGTCCAGCTCAATTCGCTACGCAGTGCGTCGCGAATTGGAAACGCAAGAAAGAACTGACGCATATTGCGAAGGTTTGCGATGCCAAAGCCTCTTCCGAAATCCGCGGTAAGCCTTCTGGAGAGGCCCGCAATCAATGCCTCTCCATATGCTGCGCGCTCCTCTCCGCCCTGTTCATCAACAATGCTCTTGCCGATCTCCCAATATGCCTCAACCATCGCAAAGTTAACGGCGGTATATGCCTTGTTGCGAGCGGCGTTGAGAATCGAGGAAACCTGCTTGTAAAAAACTTCTGGCACGATTGTCGATTCCCCGCGGTTTACCAGTTCACCCATCAATATCGCCCGACTTTCCTCTTGAGGAATGCATCTTTATTACATTTAGTTTAAAGCCTCGCGCGGACACGAATTGCTGCGTTGTCTGGCACCTTCGCATGGGGGCCTTGCGGTGGTTAAAATGTGACCATAAAGGCAGTTTTAGCGAACCCCACGGGAGTGACATGCATGGACAAGAACACGCTGCTATTCCAGGACAAAGGTTCGGGTAGGTTTAAAGACGTCAAGATCTACCCTAACCGTATTGAGGTGCTCAAGAAGGGCACGTTTGGTGGCAAGCACACCGAGATTGTTTACCTTAAGGACATCACTGGGGTCAACAGGATCAAGGGCCGCGACGTTTTCCTACGTAACAGGCTGTTGACCGCTTGTGTCTTTAGCCTGAGCAGTCGTGCGAAGGCCCAGGAGTTTGTTAACGCGCTGAACATGGTGATGTAGTCGAAAGCGGCGTTCGGGCCAAGGTAAAAATCGGGGGCACAGAACGGTGTTCTGCGCCCCCGATTGAGTCGATGTGTCTAAAAGGCTGGCTTGCCTATTCGCTAGCGCCTTCGCTGTCTTCGCGGTCACTGGCAAGCATTGCTGCACCTGCGACCGTCGTCGCCACGGCGGCGGCAGCGAGCCCGGCGGCAACGCCAGAGCCGTCGCCCGTGTCGGCGAGTTTTCCGGCCGAGCTTTTGCCCTTGCCGTTCTTGTCGGCGCTACCTGCGTTGGAGCCCGTGCCACCGTCGGTGCCGGCGCCGTTGCCGCCCGCGTTGCCCGAGGCTGCAACGGTAAAGCTTGCGGCTCCGTCGCTGGCGAGCGTGTAGTTCTGCGCCGCGTCGCCCAAGAGACCGTTCACGCGCACCCAGTACGTTCCCGCGGTAAATGCCTCGCCCTCGGCCATCGCCGTTCCCGGAGCGCCGTTCGCGTCGTGCACAAACTCGAGCTGGGCCGTGCAGGCATCGGTTTCGAGCTTGCCCTTGAGTGATGCCGCAATCTTGGCGCGCACGTCTTCGCCGGCCTTAAGGCCTTCGAGTCCCTCAAAATGGGGCGTCAGCGCGCGTGGATCGATATCGATGGGCACGGAGCCCCGCAGCTCCGTAACGGTCTCGTTGCCCAAGGCGTCGACATCCACATATTCGATGGCAAACGCATGGCCCGAAGCTGCCACGTTGAGTACGTTGCTGCTGTCGACGAGGCGGAAATGACCCTCGCCAACGGTCTTGCCATCCTGGAATGAGGCATCGCTCAGCGAGTCGCCGTACGTCATGCGCATGCGGGTCGGGAGATAGTACGGGAGATAGTACGAAGCCGTCTGCTTGTGCTCCGTATCGTAATTGCGCTGGTAGATGCTCCGGGCCAGCGCCGCATCAACAAAGTCGGATGCGATGATGCCAATGTGCTTGAGGTAATCTGACTTTGTATCCTCGATGCCGCTGGGATTGATGTACGGGCTCTTATACAGATGCTCGTTGACTACTCGTGCCGAGGTAAAAGGATTGCCTCCGTGCGACAAGCCCGTGCAGCTGGTTTAGTTGATAGACCAGCAACGCTCCTGGACTTGCACCTTGGCCCCGTCATCGTCCGCGACGTCCACCTTGTTGCGCGTGCGCCCGGTCGTTTCCTTCAGCGCATTATCGACCCAGCTGAGCTTGTCGGTTCCCGTGAGTTTGTACTTGTCCTGGGCGTATACCTTGGTGCAATAGGGCTCTTTGTCTCCTGTTTCCCCCGCGGCTTCAAAGCCCCGCGCGTCTTGGACGAGACACATAGTGGCGCTGTCGGAGTGAGCCTTGATCTTGTCATCCCATTCGGTAAGGTCGAGGCCCCACGTGTGGCCGCTTACACTGTTGCCGGCGAGCCTAAATCGACGCAGCAGAACGATCTTTCCGCGCACCTCGTGTAGCGTGGGGACGTGGCTCGACGTGTAGAACAGATCGGGATTCTCGGCCATAACCTTGGCGAAGGCCGTCGTTATGCTTTCGTCGGTAGCCTCGTCGTTGCCGCGCGATGCGAGCATGATAAGCGCTTCTCTCGGGTTTTCGTTCAAAAACTTTTTGAAGTACCCGATGACATCGGAGAGATGCAGATAGTCCCCGTCTTTTTTGAATAGGTAGAAATCCCCGTGGCAGATACCGGGGTTGTCGCCCT
Organism: uncultured Collinsella sp.; assembly: GCA_900552425.1. Lineage (GTDB taxonomy): Bacteria > Actinomycetota > Coriobacteriia > Coriobacteriales > Coriobacteriaceae > Collinsella. The sequence goes on from URZR01000028.1 coordinate 9,666, forward strand.
TTCCGAGCCGGATATCAAAATAGCGGATTCCCTCGAGCAACTGCGTGGGAATGTAATCCTGCTGGCATTTTACTTGCGAGGATTGGGGCTCAGTGTCTTTGTCCACGCTGCAGGTGCCCGAATCGTGCGTACCCGGGATGCTCAGCTCGTCGAGGAACTTGTTGTCGTCGACGTATTTCATCCAACATGGCCCATCGACGTAGCTACTGTACGTGATCCAGTCGAGGCTGCTAACCGTGGCATCGTTCTTTTTCATGTCGTAACCGATAAGTTCGAGCTCCCACGGAATGCTTTTCCTCTTATGGCAGATCTTGTTGTTGTCCTGGTCTTTGCCGTCCGTTTCTATGGCCAGGTAATTAATGTCTTTTTTCTCGTTTGTGCGGTCTCGGATGATGTAGGTTCCGTTTTGCTGGCGGTCGAACGCAAAAGAGCGGCTGGCCTTGCCGTCATGCTCGCCGCTCCATACGTGGATGACCTTTCCATCTTTGTCCGAGTCGCCATCGACCGACCAAATGCTGTAGCCCGTCTTCTTGTGCTCTTCGAAATTGAGCAGGGTGCGGATGGCATACCAATTTGTATTTTCTGTATCGGTCGCTACGTGCTCAAGGATGAGCTTGCTGGACGTGCCGTCATTAAACAGGTGGCAGACGTTGCCGATGACGTTGCCGTCTTCGTTGACGCTCGCGGTGCGAAAATAGCCCGCGGGGCGAAGGCGAATGACGAACTTGTCGAGGGTGGCCGCTGGCTCGGCCGTGCCGTCCGCAAAGGCTGTCCGCGGACTAATGCCCAGCATGGCGGTTTCGGGCAGGCTTGCCAGAGGCGACAACGCTGCAAGTCCAAGGCCCAGCGTAAACGCTCGGCGACTGATGGCATGATGTTCGGTCATAACTCCTCCGTTCGCAGGGTGCGGTTATGCACTCATTTTGTTCACTATACTGCCCGGATGTCTAAACGTGTTGGCTTAATTGTCTGCGTGGCGCCATAAATCGGCGGGCGGACGCGTTGGGGCGCTTGTCTATTATGTGCTGCTACCGCGCTGGGGGTGGTTTTGCCGCCCGGCACCCTCGCGTTCGCCGGCTATCGGCATAAGAAAAGGAGGGTCGGTTTACCGGCCCTCCCTGGGTGCGAAGCGCTGGGGTACCGTCGCTTGTTTGCACTGCGACCGTGTTTCCCGTTGCGCTCGCCAGTCGCTTAGCGCTTGATCTCGATATCGTCGAGCTTGACGTCCATGGCCTCGGTCTTGGCTTCGGCGATGTCGTCGGCAAACTCCAGAGACTTCATCATGGTCTCGACGGCGTCCTTGTGCTCCTCGACATTGTCGATGCTCACGTAGACGCTGCCGCCGCCTGCTTCGGTGAAGTACTCAGTCGTCACGCCGCCCGAGTGTGTATAGGAAGCGTTGCGCCAAGTCTTGCCGCTGTACTTGACGGGGTCATTCTCGGTCCACTCAAAGTTGGCCTTCCATTTGGCCTCGTAGTCGAACAGCTCGTCGGCGTTCTTGTCGGAGTCGAAGACAGGGATGAAGCGATCGCTGGCGTGCTCGCTCTCGGTGAACTTAAACTGGGCCCTATCGGCGGTGTCGCCTGCGACGTCCGTGATTTCGACGCCCTCGGGCACCTCGACCTTAAACCAAATGAAGTCGGTCCTCATATCCACGGCTGGCTTTTCTGCTCCGCCGCCACCGCCACTGCCAGCAGCGCCACCGCTTCCGCCGCAACCCACCAGGGCAACCGCGGCAAAAAGACTCATGCAGAGGGTGAGAATCGCAAAGGCCTTCTTTTTCATGGTCGTGTCCTCCTCGATCTGTAACCGCCCATGGATTACCTGTCTTTACTGTACGCGTGGACGGCTCGCTAGGGTGGGCCATGTGTCCCATTCTGAGGGCCGGATTTGCGCCGACAAGTGGCAATATGCGCGGGTCCAAAAGAGGGGAGGGCCGATGCCTGTCGGCCCTCCCCGGGGTTGGGTGCCCGTTGCTTTAATGGGGCGCATGTGCGCAGGTGCGCGTAGGCGCGTGCGGGTGTCCCGTTACTTGAGCTCGATGCTCGAAATCTCGACTTCGCGCGCCTCAGAAACTGCCTCTGCCATGTCATCGGGGAATTCGATGGAGTTGAGGAGCGCCTCGGCTTCTTTCTTGTGCTGGTCGAAGTTCGAGATGAGGACGTAGACGCTTCCTGGTTCAACGTCGGTAAAAAGGATGGTTGAGATACCGCTGTTGTCTTCGTACGTTCCGACGAGCCACGTCCTGCCGTTATATTCGACGGACCCGCCATCCTTCCACTGGAACGTATCCCCCTTCTTTTCTGCCTGGTCGGCGTGGGACTCCTCGGCCGTCAGCGCTTTTTTCCAAACGGGGATAAAGCGATCGGCCGAGGCGTTCTCGTCTTCGGGGAAGGTGAGCTGGACCCTGTCGGCGTTCTTGCCGGCGGAGTCGCTTACGCCGACGCCCTCGGGCATCTCGACCTTAAACCAGATAAAGTCGGTCTTCTTGGCGACGGGGGCCTTTTCCTTGCTTTCGCTCTTGGCGGTGCTGCCGCCTCCGCCCGATGCGCTCCCGCCGCAGCCGACAAGGGCAAATGCGGCAAAGAGGGCGACGCAAAGGGAAAGGATCGATAGGGTCTTTTTCTTCATGGTGGTGTCCTCCTTGTCTGCCAGGGACATCGTGTGCCGCGGATCGCTGGGGCGGCGGCTACGCGCACACGATGGCTTTGTTTGCTGTGCGGTTATTCCTCCATTCGTCGTCCGGTGCCGTGATGAGCGTTGCCCCAACATGGGGCTCCTTATCTATATGTATGCCCCAGTTGCCGTCGTCCGGGAGTCTCGAAAGGTGGGCCATGTGTCCCATGTTTGCGTTGCTGTCGCCTATCGTGTGCCATAGAAATCCGCGATGGCCAGGTGCGCTGACGCTCGAGTGCTTATGGGCTAGACTTAGCACCATTATGTGATCGATGCGGTCGGTCGGCGGTTGCCACCCGACCGATGTATATGACTTGAAGGTGCATGCGTATGAGCCAAGAGATGATGGACAAGACCTGCCGCGGGTTTGCCGAGGCGCTTGCCGCGCGCGAGCCGGTGCCCGGCGGCGGCAGCGCGAGCGCCTTTGTGGGTGCGCTGGGCGCCTCGCTGTGCGGGATGGTCGCGCGCTACGGCGCGACCAATCCTGCGCTTGCCGATCGCGCGGATGACCTGACGCGTGCGTTTGTCCATGCTGATGAGCTGGCCCAGGAGCTTGTCGAGTTGGTTGCCGAGGACGTTCGTGCCTATGGGCAGGTGTCCGCGGCGTACGGTATTCCGCGTGACGATCCGGCTCGAGCGACCGCGATTCAGGATGCGCTGCATGTGGCCGCTATGCCGCCGTATCGCATTATGGATGCCTGCGGGCGTGCACTGGCGCTGCTCGAGGACATGGCCGACAAGGGTTCGCGTCAGCTGCTGTCCGATGTGGCGTGCGGCGCCGTGTTCTGCCGTTCCGCTATGCAGGGCGCGAGCTTGACGCTCTTTGCGAACACCACGTCTATGAAGGACCGGGCGCGCGCCGAGGAGCTCGAGACCGCGTGCGATGAGCTGCTCGACACGTGGTTGCCGCGCGCCGATGCGCTGGCGCGCCGCGCCGCCGACGCTGCAAGGAAGAGAGGATAGCCATGGCTGAACTGCTGAAGGGTGCTCCCGTCGCCCGCGCGTTGACTGAGGAACTTGCTGCTCGCTGCGCAGCCCTGCGCGAGCGGGGCGTTGTTCCGACGTTGGCTATCGTGCGTGTGGGTGAACGCGAGGACGACCTATCCTACGAGCGCGGTGCGCTCAGGCGCTGCGAGAAGGTTGGCATTGAAGCTCGCCGCGTTTTGCTTCCCGCCGATGTTTCGCAGGACGAGCTGTTGGCGGCCATCGAGGACATCAATTCCGACCCCGCTGTTCATGGCTGCCTGATGTTCCGCCCGCTGCCCGCCGGCCTTGACGAGGACGCGGTTGCCTCGGCACTCGATCCCGCCAAGGACGTTGACTCCATGACGCCGGCTTCGCTGCTCACCACGCTTTCGGGGCGCGGCGAGGGTTTTGCCCCCTGCACAGCCGAAGCCGTGCTTGCTTTGCTGGATCATTACGGCGTTGAGCTGGATGGAGCTAAGGTTGCTGTGGTCGGTCGGTCTCTGGTGATTGGCCGTCCCGTTGCCGCCATGCTTACGGCGAGCAATGCGACCGTGACGACGTGCCATACGCATACGCACGACCTTGCTGCCGAGTGCCGTGCTGCCGACATTGTGGTTGCCGCCGTTGGACGCGCACGTACGATTGGCGTGGATGCGGTTCGCGAGGGCCAGACGATCATCGATGTTGGCATTAATTGGGACGAGGCCGCTGGCAAGCTGGTGGGTGACGTCGATTCTGATGCTGCGGAGCCGGTCGTTAACGCCATCACGCCCGTGCCGGGCGGCGTCGGGCCGATGACGATCTGCTGCCTGATGGAGAATACGATCGAGTGTTTCCTGCGGCGCATGTAGCAGGTACGCCTCTTTTGCCGTCCGCCCCGGATGACTTTCGCGTCGTCCGGGGCGGACGGTTTCATGCAGGCAGACGGCCGGAAATCCTCATATTTCGGTATTGCTCCGGGGACGGGAAAGGCGTAAATTTGCGGAAAAAAGCGATATGGAAAAGATCCGACCCGACCTGTCCGAGGTTCCCGCCACCCTGCTCGTGCCCCTCTGGGCCCGTGCCGAGGAGCAGAAACGCGCCGATCCGCTCGTGCGCGACCCGAAATCGGCGGAGATTCTCCGTGCACTCGATTTCGATTTCGGCCGGTTCCGCGGAGGGTGGATGTCGCAACTGGGATGCTGCGTGCGGACGGCGATTCTCGACAGGGAGGTGCAGGCCTTTCTGTCGGACCGTCCCGGGGCCTCGGTGGTCAATCTGGGCTGCGGGCTCGATGCCCGGGAACTGCGCATGACGG
>URZR01000029.1 GCA_900552425.1 uncultured Collinsella sp.
GCGATGCCTTTAAGCAGCATATCGCTGCCGAGAGCCAGGCCGAGAATCAAGGAGAGGGGGAGTCGTGCGACTCTTAATGAGGTTTATGAGGCCGTATCGCGGGCTGATTGCGGTGACACTGTTTGTGCTGCTGATAGATAACGTCGGCACGCTGCTGGTGCCTACGATGTTGGCGAATATGGTCAATACCGGCATCACGACGGGTGATGTCGACTACATCCTGCGCAACGGCCTGTACATGCTTATCGCGACCGGCATGGCCAGCGGTGGCGCGGTGCTGGGCTGCTATCTTTCGGCCCGCCTGGCAGCCAACGTGGCCTGTGACATCCGCAACGCCGTCTACGACAAGTCGCTCGAGCTGTCTGCCAGCGACTTTGAGCGCTTTGGCACCGGCTCGATGATCACACGATCGCTCAACGACATCAACGTGATCCAGCAGGCGATTCTGCAGACGATCCAGCTGGTGCTGCCGGTGCCGTTTTTGGCCGTGGCGGGCATCATCTTCGCCTGGCATATCGATCCCGCCATGGGTACGCTGCTGGGCGCAGTCGTGGCGATTGTGCTGGTGGCGGCGGTCTTTACGGTCGCCAACGCAGCGCCGATTTTTATGCGCCTGCAGAGTTTTATCGACCGTATGAACGTGGTGTTGCGCGAGAACATCGTGGGCGTGCGCGTCATCCGCGCGTTTAACAAGGAGCGTCATGAGGAGCAGCGCCTGGACGAGGTGTTTAGCGATTACGCGGCCAATGCCATCAAAGTCAACCACCTGTTTGTGGGCCTCGATAGCTCCAGCTTCTTTCTGATGAACATCGCCGAGGTGGCGGTGCTGTGGGTGGGAGGCAACCGCGTAGGCGTCCACGCCATGCAAATCGGCAGCATCTCGGCCGTGCTGGAATACGCGATTCTGATCCTGTTCTTTGTGATGATGGCGCAGATGGTGATTCTGACGCTTCCGCGCGCCGCGGCGTGCCTCAACCGTGCACAACAGGTGCTCCAGATTGAGCCGAGCATCGTCGATGGCGAGCGAACGCTCAACGCGGGCGCGTCCGACTCAAAGGACGGAGCAGACGCGGTCGCCGTGTTCGACCATATGTCGTTCCGTTTTGACGACGCCGACGAGGACACCCTGTGCGACCTGAGCTTTGCCTGCCGCCGCGGACAGACCACGGCAATTGTAGGCTCGACGGGATCGGGCAAGTCGACGGTGGCCAAGCTCTTGTTGCGTTTCCACGATGCCACGAAGGGTGCCATTCGCCTCAATGGTGTTGACCTGCGCGACCTTTCGCAAGACGAGATTCGCGGGCATATCGCCTACGTGCCGCAGAAGGCTTGGCTGTTCTCGGGCACGGTGGCGAGCAACCTGCGCTATGGCAACGAGGATGCGACCGAGGCCGACATGCTTCACGCGCTGCAGGTTGCCCAGAGCACCTTTGTGCTCGATCAGCCGCAGGGGCTCGATACCCCGGTGGCGCAGGGCGGTACGAACTTCTCGGGCGGCCAGCGTCAGCGTCTGGCCATCGCCCGTGCGCTCATGAAGCACGCTGATCTGTATATCTTCGACGATAGCTTTTCGGCCCTGGACTTTAAGACCGATGCGGCCCTGCGCCATGCGCTGCAGGACGAGACGCGCGACGCCGCGGTGCTCATCATCGCGCAGCGCATCTCGACGATTCTGCACGCCGACCAGATTGTCGTGCTCAAGGATGGCGAGGTCGTGGGCCTGGGCACGCATGGCGAGCTTATGGAAACCTGCGAGGTGTACCGCGCCATCGCGGAATCGCAGATGAAGGGAGGTGAGTAGCATGACCGAGGAGCTCGAGAAGCAGGGCGGCGTTGATGACGCCGTTGCCGCGGGGCTGGTCGAGGAAACGGCTGTCACGTCGACCGAGCTGGATGACGCCGCCAAGGCTGCAGTCGAGCGCGAGGCTCGCCGCCAAGCGCTCTACGAGGAAAACGAGCGTGCCGAGGACGAGCGTGCCCGCGCCGAGGCAGAGCGTATGCGCGACGTGGACGACGAAGAAGAGGGCGAGACGCCCCGCGACACCTGGGCGACGGTGCGCCGCCTGTGGAGCGAGGCCGCCGGCGACCATTGGCGCTTTTATATCGTGTTCGCGAGCATCGTGTTCTATGTCATCTTTAACACCGCGGCGCCGGCTTACAGCGCTCGCGTGATCGATGAGCTGTGGGGGCATATGAAGCTGGCGTTTGCCAACAACACTACCTTCAGCATTACCTGGGAGAACTGCGGCAGGACCATCTTCATCTACTTTATGATTTGGACCGCCGCCGCCTCGTTCTACGCACTCCAGAGCTTTTTGATGTCGAGCGTTGCCGAGCGCCTCAACCTGCGCCTACGCAACCGCATCGCTCAAAAGCTCAACCGTCTGCCGCTTGCCTACTTTGACGCGCATCGTCCCGGCGAGGTCGTCAGCCGTGCGACCAACGACTTGGACAAAATGTCCGAGAGCATGCAGCGCGGCCTGCTGCAGCTTCTGGTGTCGATCGGTACCGTGGTGGGTGCCGTGAGCGTGATGTTCGTGTTTAGCGTGCCGCTCACGCTCGTCTTTTTGTTCTTTACGGCGCTTTCGCTGCTGGTGACGAAGGTCGTGTCGTGCCGCACGCACGATGTGACGGGCGAGCGCCAGGAGTGGGTGTCCAAGATTACGAGCGTGGTCGAGGAAGGCTACTCGGGCCGTCTGGTGATTCGTGCGTTTAACCGCGAGCGCCAGAGCTCTGCCGAGGTACACGAGGCTTCGAAGGAGCTGGCGCGCGTGAGCACCAAGGCCGACTTTATGATTAACGCCGTCGGCCCTGCGGTGCGCTTTATCGGCCGTTTGGCGCAGATCGTGATTGCGCTTGTGGGTTGCAGCATGTTGGTTGCCGGGCATATGACCGTCGGCGTGTTCCAGGCGTTCTTCCAGTTTATCTACGAGGCGTCCGAACCCATGACGCAGTTGTCGTTTACCTTTAACTCGCTGCAGAGCGCGCTGGCGAGCGCAGAGCGCGTGTTCGACCTGCTCGATGAGCCCGAGATGGAGGCCGATCCGCAGTCGGGCGAGGCTGCCAAGCTGCCGGGCAAGGTGGAGGGCCGCGTCGCTTTTGAGCACGTGCGCTTTGGCTATTCGCCCGACAAGCCGCTTATGCGCGACGTGTCGTTTACCGCCGAGCCGGGTCAGAAGATCGCCGTGGTGGGAACCACGGGTGCGGGTAAGACCACGCTCATCAACCTGCTCATGCGCTTCTATGAGATCGATGGCGGGCGCATTACGCTCGACGGCGTGGATACGAGTCGTATGGATCGCGGCGAGCTGCGCCAGCAGTTTGGCATGGTGTTGCAGGACGCCTGGCTGTTCGACGGCACGATTGCCGAAAACATCGCCTACGGCTGTCCCGAGGCGACGCGCGACGAGATCGTGGCGGCTGCGCGCGCCGCGCAGGTCGACTTCTTTGTGCGCACTATGCCGCAGGGCTACGACACGCGTGTGGCTAACGATGCCGAGAGCATCAGCCAGGGCCAACGTCAGCTGCTGACCATCGCGCGCGTGCTGCTCAACAATCCGGCGATTCTCATCCTGGACGAGGCGACGTCGAGCGTGGATACGCGCACCGAGCTTGCCATCGGCCGCGCCATGGACGCACTTATGCGTGGGCGCACAAGCTTTGTAATCGCGCATCGCCTGTCGACGATCGTGGATGCCGACCTGATTCTGGTCATGGATCACGGCAACATTATCGAGCAAGGCACGCATAAGGAACTGCTGGCTGCCGAGGGCGCCTACGCCGACCTCTATCTGAGTCAGTTCGCATAACGCGACAAAGGGGCAGTCCCGCATGTCACATCGAAAAGAAGGCGCGCCGGGGGCGGATTCCCTGGCGCGCCTTTTGTGCTGGCGTTAATGCTGTGGCGGTTGCCCGCGGCCCTAGCGCTCGTCCACGAGCTTGGCGACGAGGGCCTTGAGCTCGGCCACCTCTCGCTCGAGTTCCTTGACGCGGCGGGCATTCTCGGTGATGCCCTGGCGGTTGAGGGCGCTCTGCTCGGCGGCGTCATCGGGCATGTACTCGCGATGCTGCTTGGCATCGAAGCTTTCTTCGAACACGCGGCAGCCGTTGCGCTTGATGATGCGGCCTGGCACGCCCACGACGGTGCAGTTATCGGGCACGTCTTTGACGACGACCGAGTTGCCGCCGATCTTGACGTTGTTGCCGATGCGAATGTTGCCGAGCACCTTGGCGCCTGTGCCCACGGTGACGTTGTTGCCCAGGGTGGGGTGGCGCTTGCCGGTCTCGTTGCCGGTGCCACCAAGTGTGACGCCCTGATAGAGCACGCAGTTGTCGCCCACAATGGCGGTTTCGCCGATGACAACGCCCATGGCGTGGTCGATAAAGAAATGCTTGCCGATCTGTGCGGCAGGATGAATCTCGACGCCAGTGATATGGCGCGTGATTTGCGAGAGCACGCGGGCGAGCGAGCGATGTCCATGTTCCCACAGCCAGTGCTCGGGCACGTGGTTCCACTTGGCGTGCAGGCCGGGGTAAGAAAGGAAGATGACTAGGCCGTTTTGCGCGGCGGGGTCCTGTGCCTGGACGGTCTTGATGTCCTCGCGAATGGTATTGATAAAGCTCACCGGCCGCCCTCCCTTAGCGCCGCGACAATGCAATTCAATAAAGTATAGCGATTCGCTAGGGATTAGGAAGAGCAATCTTGCTCGGCTTTGCGCGACAGGTGTCAATTATGCAAACTTGCTGGTAATGAAGTCACGCTTTTGTAAGGTCGTGTGCGTTGCCGCGTCACAACCGTATACTGGTCAACTTGGACGTGTCCGCGCCCACAACTGAGAGGTTTTACTTCATGGGTTTCATCAATTTTATCGCCGAGCTGCTTAAGGATCCGCGCACCGCGATCGCCAGCTGGATCGCCGCCGGCCCGCTTATGGCCTATGGCTGCGTGTTCCTGATCATCTTTATCGAGACGGGCGTGGTGTTCTTCCCGTTCCTTCCCGGCGATTCGCTGCTGTTTGCCTCGGGTTTCTTTGCCCACAACGGCGGCTTTAACATCGTGGCTCTGCTGGCCGTCGCATGGACGGCTGCCATCTTGGGCGATCAGTGCAACTTTATGATCGGTCATTTCTTTGGCCAAAAGATCATCGCCTCGGGCAAGGTGAAGGCCATGACGCCCGAGCGCATCAAAAAGTCCGAGGACTTCCTGGACAAATGGGGCCACCTGGCCATCTTCCTGGGTCGCTTCTTCCCGTTTATCCGCACCTTTGTGCCTTTCATCGCCGGCATGGGCGGCATGCATTGGCGCAACTTTGTCATCTTTAACGTGTTGGGCGGCATTACCTGGTCGACGGTCTTCACTCTGCTGGGCTACTTCTTTGGCGGCATCCCCTTTGTGCAGGAGCACTTTGAGCTGCTGATTATCGGCATCGTCGCCGTGTCGATCATCCCGACCGTGGTCGGTCTGGTTAAGGCTAAGCTGGGCAAAAAGAACGCGTAGCTCGAGCCAGCGCGCAAACCGTGCCGTTGAGGCCCGTCACCCTTTACGGTGGCGGGCCTTTCTGCTTCGGTCAAATGAAAATACTTTACTTAGTTAAAGAAAAGCGTTTTATCAGACGCGTACGGGGAGTACAATCTCGTGCATGCGAATCGACGTGCCATCGGCTTTGATGCCGTTCGCGTGTCCCGTCCGGCTCTACGCTCCGGGCGTGCGACGTTGCGACGCGGTCGGCTTCGGTCTTTGCGTGCGGGTTCGCGAGTATGCAACTGTGTATGTAAGGAGCGACATATGACTGTCGAGAAGAAGGATATCGATTGGGGTAGCCTCGGCTTTGGCTACATGAAAACCGATTACAGCTACGAGGCTCATTGGAAGGATGGCGAGTGGGACGAGGGCGGCCTGACCACCGACCACACCCTGCATGTCTCCGAGTGCGGTGGCATCTTCCATTACTGCCAGGAGGTCTTTGAGGGCCTGAAGGCCTACACCGCCGAGGACGGCAGCATCGTCTGTTTCCGTCCCGACATGAACGCTGAGCGTATGTACAACTCTGCGCAGCGCCTCGAGATGCCCCCGTTCCCCAAGGACAAGTTTGTCGAGGCCGTCAAGCAGGTCGTCTCTGCCAATGCCGCATGGGTTCCGCCCTTCGGCTCTGGCGCAACCCTGTATGTGCGTCCGTTTATGATCGGCTCCGGTGACGTAATCGGCGTGGCTCCCGCTCCTGAGTACACGTTCCGCATTCTCGTGACCCCGGTCGGTCCGTACTTTAAGGGCGGCCTTAAGCCCGTCAAGCTGCGCGTTTCCGAGTACGACCGCGCCGCACCGCACGGCACCGGCAACATCAAGGCCGGCCTCAACTACGCCATGTCCCTGAAGCCCACGATGGAGGCTCACCGCGAGGGTTATGCCGAGAACCTGTATCTCGACTCCGAGTCCCGCACCTATGTCGAGGAGACCGGTGGCGCTAACGTCCTGTTCGTGAAGGAGGATGGCACCCTCGTCGTTCCGCAGTCGCACACCGACTCCATCCTGCCCTCCATCACCCGCCGTTCGCTCGTTCAGGTTGCTCAGGACCTGGGCATGACCGTCGACCAGCGTCCCGTCGAGTGGGCCGAGGTCAAGGCCGGCACCTTTGTTGAGTGCGGCCTGTGCGGCACCGCTGCCGTTATCTCCCCGGTCGGCGAGATCGACAACAAGGTCTACGGTGCCGACGAGACTGTGACCTTCCCGGCTGGCTACACCGAGATCGGCCCCGTGATGAAGAAACTTCGCGAGACCCTGACGGGCATCCAGTCTGGTGCTGTTGAGGATAAGCACAACTGGGTTTACACCGTCGCGTAATTTGTCTTACCCGCCCTGCGGGCTCGGCGATGTCACAACGAACAATAATTAATCTGAATTAAAGATGGAGTGCGCCGGAAAGGTAGGTTGCCCTCGGGCCTGCGTTACCTCGGAGCCGCCGTTACGGGCAATATAGATCTGAATAAAGATGGTGCGCGGCTTTTTGGGCCGCGCTTTTGTTTTGCTTCGCGCCATGTGGGGGTGGTGGCGACGTGCATTTTTGCGAGTATTCTGCAATCGAAGGCCCTTGCATACCGACCTCGGGCGAAAAATCGGGATTTATCGATGTTTTCTACGAATGATGGGCGGGGTTATGGGCTGACAGCATTTGATTTGCAGGGATATTCGCGGTCTTTGGCATTTATCGTGGCGCTCGAAGCTGTCGGGCATGCTGAATACTCCCAAAAATGCACGGCGCCTTGAGGGGGACCTTCGCGACAAAGGAAACCGCCCCGTCGAAGTATGCATTCGACGGGGCGGTTTATGCATATAGCGGATTAAGGATGCGCTGGCAACCTGTTAGAACTTGACGGTCGGGGCCTGGCGGGCTGCTTCGGCGGCCTCGAAGCCCTGGCGCTCCTTAAACTGGAAGATGCCGGCAAAGATGACAGCCGGGAACGTCTGAATGGCGTTGTTGTAGCTGAGCACGCAGTCGTTGTAGCTCTGGCGTGCATAGCTAATCTTGTTCTCGGTATCCTCGAGCGACGCCTGCAGCTGCGTAAAGTTGGTGTTTGCCTTAAGGTCGGGATAGGCCTCGGCTACGGCGAAGAGCTGGCGTAGCGCACCGGTCAGCACGTTGTCGGCCTCCATCTTGGCCTCGGGCGTGGTGGCCTTGACGGCGGTGTTACGCGCGCTGATCACGGCGGAGAGCGTCTCTTGCTCGTGCTTGGCGTAGCCCTTGACGGTCTCGACCAGGTTGGGGATCAGGTCGTTGCGGCGCTGCAGCTGCGTATCGATGTTCTGCCAGGCGTTATCGATGCGGTTACGCTTGGTGACCATGTTGTTGTAGATGCCGGCGATGGCGCAGACAATCACAATGACAACAACGATGCCGATGATGACGGTAATCATGATGTCTCCGTTTCGAATGGCCGCGGCGGCATGCGCCAGCTGCCGTTGGTATAACGCTACTAGTATACCCGCAACCCTTGGCGATACCGAACTTTCCGGTAAGCGTTATGTTTCCACCAAGGTGAGGCCGTTCGCCAGGGAGTGGGCGATACAGGTGTAAGATATGCGACAGATTAGTGAGCGATGTCTTTTCCTTGAGGAGGGCGATACGTATGGACCTTCGCATCAAGAAAACCTATCGGGCCCTGTTCGAGGCCTTTACTGAGCTGCTCGAAGAGCATCGGTTTGAGGACGTGACGGTTGCCATGCTGTGCGACCGCGCTATGATTCGTCGGACGACGTTCTACAAGCACTTTCGCGACAAGAACGATTACTTTGCCTTTTATATCGATGAGCTTATGTCGGGCTTGCCGCAAAAACAGCCCGATGAGGCCGGCGCAGTGTCTGCCGAGGACGTGCGCGCGCTTCGGCACGCGATTTTGGACGATGCCATGGATTTGATTCTGGCGCACGAGCAGCTCATGGATAACATTTTGGCAAGCAGCATGTCGGGAATGCTGACCAACGTTATTTGCGACCGTATTGCCCGCTCCATCCGCGAGCGTGTGATGAACGTGCTTGCCGAGGATGCCCTGGCCCCCGTGTCACTCGAGACGACGTCTGAGTTTGTCGCTGGCGGTATTATTCGACTTTTCACGATATGGTGGGAATCGGGCCACGATCTTGAGCGTCGACCCGAGATGGCCGACGTGGTCGATGCGCTGTTTGAGCGGACCATGACACCGGTGCATCACTAAAAGTGGCGGAGAGAGGGGGATTCGAACCCCCGGAACGCTCTCGCGCTCAACGGTTTTCAAGACCGCCGCATTCAACCGCTCTGCCATCTCTCCGTGAGTCGTAATGATAGCATCGTTTTGAATTTGCAACAGGGAAGGCGAACGATGACGATCACCGAAATCGACGAGAAGTTCATGCGCGAGGCGTTGGCGGAGGCGCGAGCCGCCGCGGCGGTGGGCGAGGTGCCCATCGGAGCCGTAGTGGTGCGCGCGGGCGAGATTGTCGCGCGGGCGCATAATCGTCGCGAGCTCGATCAGGATCCTTCGGCTCATGCCGAGTTTGCGGCCCTGTGCGCTGCCGCTCGGTCGCTCGGTCGCTGGCGCCTTTCCGATTGCACGGTCTACGTGACGCTCGAGCCCTGCTGCATGTGCGCGGGGCTTATGGTTAACGCGCGCGTAGGACGCTGCGTGTATGGCGCGGCTGATGCCAAGGCGGGCGCTCTGGGTTCGCTGTATGACCTGAATGCCGATTCGCGCCTGAATCATCGGTTTAACGTGACCGCCGGCGTGCTGGCAGACGAGTGTCGTGAGGTGTTGAGCAGCTATTTTAGTAGGCTGCGTGGCACCGATGGTGCTGGCTGCGGTTGTGGGGCCGATCTTGAAGCACACGCCGCTCACGCCGCAGCACTTGCAGGTGTCGGTGAGGATACTGACACGGCGGTTGACTTTGGTCCTGCGTGCCGCCGACCCCGCCGTGTGCTGTTGGCGATCGACTCCTTTAAGGGCAGCGTTTCGAGCGCGCAGGCGGAGGCGGCGGTTGCCGAAGGCGTGCGCCGCGTTTGGCCCGATGCCGAGCTGAACGCTTTGCCGCTGGCAGATGGTGGCGAGGGAACGCTCGATGCCGTTGCCGCGTGCGGCGGTGAGATTGTGACCTGCGAGGTGGCAGGTCCCCTGGGCAAGCGCACGTCTGCCCGGATGCTGGTTGATGTCGAGCGCGAGTCCGCGGTCATCGAGATGGCCGAGGCGGCCGGCATTGGGTATTCGCCTTGCACGGAGTCGTCGGCGCTGGTTGCTACAACCTATGGCGTGGGCGAGCTCATGCTTCGCGCAGTCCGTGCTGGGGCAAAGACTATCTATATTGGTCTGGGCGGCAGTGCCACCAACGACGGTGGCGCCGGCATGCTGCAGGCGCTGGGCGCGCGTGTGGTCGATGATCAGGGATGCGATGTCGCCCCCGGTCTTGCAGGCCTTGAGCGGGTGGCGAGCGTTGATTTGGCGCCCGCGCTGCAGGCTTTGGATGGCGCTCGTATCGTTGTGCTTTCGGATGTCGAGAACCCACTCGTGGGGCGTCGCGGCGCGCTTGCGGTGTTCGGCGGACAGAAGGGTCTGCCGGCTGATGATGCCGAGGCGCTGAGCAGGTGCGACAGCTGGATGGTCGGCTACGGCCGCTTGCTCGACGCTGCGATTGCCGGAGCTCGAGTCCAGGGATTGTTGCGCGCACCCGAGGGCGCACGGACATTTGGCTCGGTGCTCGGCGTGCCCGGCGCAGGTGCCGCCGGCGGCCTAGGTGCCGCGCTGCTGGCGCTCGGTGCCGAGTTGCGCTCGGGCGTGGAGACGGTGCTCGATCTCGTGGGGTTTGACGAGCGTGTACGCGATGTCGACCTGGTCATTACAGGCGAGGGCAATATGGATGAGCAGTCCGCCGCCGGTAAGGCGCCGGTGGGCGTGGCCCGTCGTGCGAAGCGATATGGCAAGCCGGTGGTTGCCGTCGTGGGCGGTCGCGCTGACAACCTGGATGCGGTATATGGGCAGGGTATTGACTTGGTTTTGCCGATCTGCCGCAAGCCCATGGACCTGGAGCGGGCACTCGATTCGCAAGAAGCCACAACCAACCTCATCTGTGCCGGCGAGTCTGTTGCGCGAGCCTACGACCTCGGCCGCATCTAGAAAAGTAGTCTTTTTGCACTTCAGGTGTTGACGCCGCCATTTATGTGCCATTAGTAGATTGCTCTTCGTTCAGTTGTTCGCCAATTAATCATGCCAATTAATTACCATTTCGGGCGAAGACGTGGATTATCTCCATGATGGGCCTCTTTGGTCATAATGTTGTCTTTAACTGTCCTTAATCAATAGATCGCTCGTGGGAAGAGAAGGCGACACCAGAGGGGGAGAAGGGAATTGGAGAGGAAAGTTTTCGGCGGGGGGGGCAGAGAGTCGCTGCTCTCTGCCTTGCGCTGGTTCTCGGCTTCGGATGTTTATCCGTTGGCGCGACGGCCGGTGTCGCATATGCGGCCACGGAATCGCGGACTGCGTATACTGCGGAGGAGTTTGAGATCACCCAGGACGGCGTGACCTATTCGTGCGAGACCACGGATAAGGGCACGGCGGAAATCACAGGTATTGTTGCCGACGACAGTGTGACCGCGGTGAGTGTGCCCAGCTCCATCGAGCATGGTGGCCAGACCTACAAAGTCACCAAACTTTATTTCTCGTCTGGTATCGTGGCCAAGAACGTTGAGCAGCTGACGCTTCCCGACACGCTCGAAAAAATGTACGGAGGGAATTTCCGGAGGTTCGCAAAGGTCAAGGAGCTCCATATCCCTGGCTCCATCAAGAACTTCGCTTGCTCGCTGCAAAACGCTGGCTCGCTCGAAAAGCTCTATTTCGATGAGGGCGTCGAGGAGATTAGCGCCAACATGATGGTCTATGGCTGCAGCAACCTTTCGGAGATCGATCTCCCCTCAACCCTCAAAATGATTTCGGGCTCGGGCGCCTTCGAGGGGGCTACGGCCCTCACAGGCATCGAGTTTCCAAAAGATGTCGCCTTCTCCGACACCATAACGGGCGTGTTCGAAGACTGCACGTCTCTGACAAGCGTGTCGTTGCCCGCTTCGGTTACCAAGATCCCCTCGCACATGTTTGACGGATGCACCTCTCTCACGTCCGTCACCGCGCTGAGCGAAATCGAGTCCATCGGGGATGGGGCGTTTCGGACTTGCTCGAGTTTGACTGGGATCGATTTCCCAGGCACATTGAAGAGCATCGGATCCTCTGCTTTCCAGGGGTGCGCCAGCCTGGTGAGCGTGCCCAATCTAAGCAAGGTGACAAAGATGGGCTGGGGGGCTTTTTACGAGTGCAAAAATCTGCAGGCGTCCGTGGATCTGTCCTCGCTTCAGAACATTCCGGACAATGCGTTCTGCTACACACCGGTTAAGATCGTGGGGCTTTGCGACAGCCTGAAGAGTATCGGTGAGTGGGCCTTTATCCAGAGCAACGTCGCCGTCCAGCTTCCCAGGACACTTGAGACAATTGGCAACTACGCCTTCTATTACGGCACGTTGCCGGAGCAGCTTTCCATTCCGGATTCCGTGACTTCCGTTGGCACGGCGGCCTTCTCGGGCGTAGGTGGCGTGAAGGATGTGACGATCGGGCGCGGCCTCACCGAAATACCCTCGGGTATGTTTGAAGGCAGCACGGTTAAAAAGATCACAATCGAAAACAGCATGGACGACATCAAAGGCTCGGAGAACCTCCCGTTCTTTGGCGTCGATATCGTCTACACGCGCGAGTCCATCGATGACGGCGTCGGCGGTACCGTGAGCGATGACAGCACCAAGACCCTTCAGGATCTGGTCGACGAGGCCCCCTATGACAAGGAAACCGTCATCACCCTGAAAAAGCACGTGAAGCTTGGCTCCACGCTCACGATTCCTGCCGGGAAGATGATTAAGATCACGTCGGATGAGCCCTATACCATCTTGGCAAAGAAAAGCGGCTTCTCCGTACTGGTCAATGTTGCCGAGGGGGCATCCCTCGAGCTGTCGGGGAAAGTGTCCCTGAGTGGTCGCTACAACAAGGGCGCCATTATTTCTAGCAGGGGAGCGGTTGTGCTCTCTGACGAGGCCGTTGTGTGCGACGGCGCTGCGAACACCGTCAATACGGGTGTCATCGACGTGTCGGGAGACAAGGCTTCGCTTACCATGACGGGCGGCGTTATCGAGCAGTGCGAACTTAAGGACGCGTATTGCGGCGCTGTCCACGCGAAAGACGGCGCTCATGTTGTCATGAAGGGCGGCGTTATCCGTAAGAATCACGTGTCTTTCTCCGCAGACGGCGATGGTAATTACCTTTCGTCTACCGGCATCATGCTGATGGGCGATGCCCACCTTGAGATGAGTAACGGCAGTATCGAGGATAACGCCGGCTATCAGGGCGGCGCGGTGGTCATGTACAGCGAGGCTCGTAACCAGAGAGCCTCCTTTGAGATGACCGGTGGTCAGCTTGTGCGCAACAGAGGCTATAAGCTTGGGAATCGAACTCCCTCCGGCGCAGTGCACGTCGAAGGGAATGCCGAGTTTACCCTCAAGGGCGGCAAGATCGAGGGCAATATTGCGTATTCTGATGGCAAAGGCGGCGGAGTGTGCGTGGTCGATCGCGGCCTGCAGCAGGGTGGTAGGGACCATACCGCTTTCACTATGAAAGGTGGCTCCGTATCGGGTAACTCCGCTTCCGCCGGCGGAGGCATCTATACCTATTCAGATGACGTCAAGCTCAGTGCGGGCGAGATCAAGGACAATACTGCTCGGAATATGGGTGGCGGCGTATATAGCGAAGGCAACGAGTATCTCGTCTATAGCACGCTCCATATCGAAAACGCTCTCGTTGTTGATAACCATGCGAAAAAGCAGGGCGGCGGCATGTGGTTCTGCCCGACCGGAGATGCCAAGGTCTACGTCCAGAACGGTGGCCTGATCGCCAGGAACTCGGCCGATGAGGCGGGAGACGACCTCGTCTTCACCGGCTTCAAAGACGCCAAATACAAACTGACCTTGGCCAACCGCGCTCCGGGCGGCGGAAAGGTCAGCTGGTACAGAGACGGTGGGCTGTTTAACCCCGAAGGCACTTATGCGGAAACAAACACCGAAATCCCGCGATTCTCTCCCGACGGTGGCAACGGCGAGCCCCTGTCCTTTACCGACGCCACGCCGAACGTCGCGCTTAAATCTGTGATGAGCGAGGATGTGTATAACCTCGGCCGCGGTCAGACGTCGCTGACGATCTCTGGCAATACGGCCGAGCGGGGAGGCGGCATCGGCGCCAACGGCGGTGTCATCATCGGCAAGTCCGAGAACATCGACATTCCCATCAAAAAGGTCTGGGAGAACCCCAGGATTCCCCATCCTAATAAGGTCAAAGTAAATCTCAAGAACGGCGATACCGTCATCGATTCGATCACCCTGAGCGAGTCCAACGACTGGAAGGGCGTCTTCTCCAACCTGCCCGCGGGCGCGCACTACACCGTGTCCGAGGACCCCGTCGAGGGCTACAGCTCGAAGGTCACCGGCGACGCCGAGCGCGGCTTCACCGTGACCAACACCTCCACGGCCAAGGTCTCGGTGCCCGTCGAGAAGAAGTGGGTCGGCCCGGCGGCCGAGAAGGCCACCGTGCGCCTGCTCGCCGACGGGAAGGACACCGGCGAGTCGGCCGAGCTGTCGAAGTCCAATAGCTGGAAGCACTCCTTCGAGGGCCTGCCCAAGTACTCCAAGTCCGGCTCCGTGATCGACTACGCCGTGGCCGAGGTGCCCGTCGAGGGCTACAGCTCGAAGGTCACCGGCGACGCCGAGCGCGGCTTCACCGTGACCAACAC
>URZR01000030.1 GCA_900552425.1 uncultured Collinsella sp.
TCGTGTTTCTTGTCTTTTACAACATCAAAAAACGCTAACAGGGCCTATTCTAACAGGGCCTCTTAGGAATCCGAATCATCCATGGAGCCGTCGATGCCGGTTTTGGTGTCGTCGTCCGTATTAGAATCGTCATCCTTGGCGAAGGGGTTCTTGAAAAAGCCCGTCGCGTCGGGCTGAAGACCCGAGAGCTTGATCCATGAATTATCGAACTCGGGCTTGGGCATGGCCTTGGCCTCGGGCGCGGTCTCATTGCCGATGAGCTCGGACTCATAGATGAACGTGTCGTCGCCAAGCGCGTCATAGGCGGCAACCGGGTTACCCTCGGCATCGCGATACGGCGTACCCTTAAACACGGCACCTTCGTAGGCCACGAGCTGGCGGCCGGTCTCGTTTTCGAAGTAGTACACGAAGATACCCTTGAGGGCCGCGCACAGCGGGATGGCGATAACCATGCCGATGGGGCCCATAAGCGCCGAGCCAATAACCAGGGCCGTGAGGCTCATGATAGGATGCACCTGCACCGAGCTCTGCATGACCTTAGGCGAAATGACGTTATCGGTGACATTTTGTGCCACCATGGTCACAACCAAGGTCCACAACGCCAGCATCGGGCTAAACATAAACCCGAGCACCGTGGCAATCGCCGCGCTCACCCAGGGACCGACAACCGGGACCAAGTGCATGATGCCGGTAAAGATGGCCATGAGCGCCGCATACGGATGCCCGATGATCGTAAAGCCGATAAAGGCAAGGATGCCACCGCAGATGGACGTCACAACCATGCCACGCATGTAACCGCCGACTGAGCGCGAAAGAATCGCGACCATAAAGCGGTACGAGGTTTCCTTTTCCTGACCGATGATGGTGCAGACCTCGTGGTGCATACGGGGATAATCGCAGGCAAGCCAATAGGCAAGCACCAGACCCAAAAAGATCACGAACAGCTGTGAGGCCGTGTTGGTGATAAGCGGGAACACGCCGCGGCCGAGCTCGGCGGCAATCTGTGAGACATATTTGGACGCCACCGTAACGAGCGAAGAAAGGTTATCGTCCAGGTACTCCTTGACCGGCGTGTTGTTGAGCGTCTTGGCGCGCGAGATCATCTCATTAAGGTCGCTGCCCGCAACACGTAGCTGCTCAGGCAGGCGGCTCAGGACTTCCATGATCTGGCCAAAGAGAATCGGCGACAGGATACAGACGACACCGACGAGCACGGCTACGACTACAATGAGCGCGATGAGCGAGCCGATGCCGCGGCCCACCCCATGATGCTCAAGCCAGTTGGTAATCGGCGACATTACAAAGGCAATAATGGAGCCGACGGCCAGAAACTCAATAACCGGCGCCAGAATCCCCATGAGGTTAAAGATGACGGCAGCGATCACGATGCAGCCGACGACGGCCCAAATGCGCAGCGTCAGAATGCGGGTGTCACGCAGCGCGCGATCGGTTTGTTGAGGGTGCTCACTCATGAACGAACCATTACTCCGTCGGGGTCAATCTTGTCCTGAATCTTCTTAAGCGTGCGGCGCAGCAGGCGCGAGACCTGCACCTGGGAGATGCCCAGCTTCTTGGCGATCTCGATCTGGGTCATGCCCTTCACAAAGCGCAGCTCGATCACCTCGCGCTCGCGCGGCGAGAAATCGCGAATGGCCTCCTCAATCACCAGACGGTCATCGGTAAAGTCGAGCTCGTTGTCGTCGTCAGCATAGCGGTCGAGAATCGAAGGCGCATCGTCGGAATCGGACGCACCGGGGGCCTCGATGGGTACCGAGGTGTAGGCCGAGGACGATTCCATGGCTTCGAGCACCTCGTCGACGGTCACGTCCAGATATTCAGCGATTTCCTCAACCTTAGGAGAACGCTGCAGCTCGTTGGTGAGCTTATCGGTGGCCTGGTTGACCTTGGCCGAGAGCTCCTGCAGACGACGCGGCACGCGCACGCTCCAGCCCTTGTCGCGGAAGTGGCGCTTAATCTCTCCAAGAATAGTAGGTGTCGCGAACGTGGTGAACTCGAGCCCGCGCTCAGGGTCAAAACGGTCGATAGCCTTGAGCAAGCCCAGATAGCCGACCTGCAAAAGGTCATCGAGCGGCTCGCCGCGGTTCTTAAACTTGTTGGCAAGAAACCTTACCAGGTTCATATGGGACATAACGAGCTGCTCGCGAGCATCCGGATCACCGGTCTCCTTATAACGACGAAACAGCTCGCGGGTTTTCTCCTTGTCCCAAGCGGTTTTGCCGCTCCGGGAACGTTCGGTCATATTAGATATCCGCCTTGAGGTCGAGGGAAAGCGTTAGGGGCGCCGCAGTCTTTTCGTAGGAATCGCACACGCTTGCAAGAATGAGCTCGGCATACACAGCAGCCTGGTCATCCTCGTCGACGGTGGCCTGTTCCCCAAAGGTAAAGGTCATGCCGACGTGAGATTCGTCCACATCGAAATTGATCGTGATGTCGTCGCAGTCGACCGCGGTGCACCCAAAGATGAAGGCTTCCTCGGCAGCCATGCGGATATCCTCGATGCGATCGACGGACATAGAGCACAGGGCGCCGACGTTGGCGGCCGTCATGCGCACCAAGCGCGCGAGACGCGGATCACCGGCAACGCTCAGCGTGATGGGGCAGGTTGCTTCGCTACTCATCGCAGGACTCCTCGGAGGTCTCGGCGGGCGTATAAGTGTAATACTGAGCAGGCTTGGCTGCGGGCTTCTGAGCCGCATCCGCGCCATCGGCGGCCTCGTCCTCAGCCTCACCAATCAGAACGCGCTCGGTAGGCTGCTCGGCCTCGGCGGCGGCAGCGGCGAGCTTGCGATCGGCGTCGGCTGCAGGAGCCTTCACCTTATTGAAGAGCTTCTGCACGGCGCCGGCCGCAGAATCAGTCACGCTCGATACGGCATTACTGGCCTCGGCCATGCTACCCGTAACCTCGGAAATGTCGCGAACGACTGCCTCAACCTCAACGAGGTTGGACGTCAGGGCGTCAACGGCAGTCTTGCTCGACTTGAGGAGCGGCTCAACCTGTGCCAGCGCAGGGGTGAGCTCATCAACAGCGCCATCGAGCTTTGCCACCACGGGCTGTGCCTCGGCGAGCGTGTTGTTAAGGTCGCTCACCGTCTTGTCGAGCGAGTCGACGACGGTGCGGGTCTTGCGCAGCGTGAGCGCGAGCTCGACAACAGCCCACACGCCGGCAACGGCGAGCACCAGCAGGGCGATTTGAATGGGACTCATACAAGCCTCCCGAAGAAATCGAAATACAGACGCTTTTCATGGTACCCCAAAGAAGGGCAAAGATACCCAAAGGGAATGTGCGAGGCGCCAATGACCTACTTGGGGGCGTTGCCGCTCCGGTCGCGCTCGCTTTGCTCCACACGCCACTCTTCCCAACCGCGGCCCGCAGGCTGCCAGAACGCGCCGCGCTCCAGCCCCTCGGGCAAATAGCGCTGATCGACCCAGCCTTCGGGATAATCGTGCGGATATTTGTACACACCATATTCATCGCTGCCTGGGCGGTGACGATCACGCAGGTAGCTGGGCACCTCGCGAAGACCACTGCTGTGGATATCGGCCAGCGCCGCATCGATCGAGGCCTCGCACGC
The DNA here is from genome assembly GCA_900552425.1 of uncultured Collinsella sp. Classification (GTDB taxonomy): domain Bacteria; phylum Actinomycetota; class Coriobacteriia; order Coriobacteriales; family Coriobacteriaceae; genus Collinsella. The sequence goes on from URZR01000030.1 coordinate 3,594, forward strand.
GTTGGACTTAGGCGCCAGGCACACATAGAGCGCAGCCTGAGCCAGGTTGATGCGACACTCGGGATAGCCAATGACCTCGGCAGATTTAAATGCGGCATGTGCCACTAAAAGTGCCTGCGGGTCGGCGTTGCCAACATCCTCGGAAGCCTGAATCATAATGCGGCGAGCGATAAACTTGGGATCCTCCCCCGCATCGATCATACGTGCAAGCCAATAAATGGTGGCATCGGGGTCGCTGCCTCGCATGGACTTGATGAACGCGCTAATAATGTCGTAGTGCATGTCACCGTTTTTGTCATACGAAAACCCACGACGCGGATTGGCGATCTTCACGTCATCCACGGTAATGGGATAGCGTTCCCCCGCCGCCGGCGCTGGCGTTCCCTCGGTATCGGGACGCGTAACGGCAATCTCGCTCGCAAGCTCGAGCGTCGTGAGCGCCGAGCGCGCATCACCCGCGGCCAGCGTGCAAATGGTCTTGACTGTATCCTCATCGGCCGAGAACTTACCGTTTAAACCCTGCGGCGCCTCGAGCGCACGCGCAATGAGCGTGGCGATATCCTCGTCCTTCAGGTGCTCAAGCTCTACCACACGCCCACGCGACAACAGTGCGGAGTTGACCTCGAAGTACGGGTTCTCGGTCGTGGCGCCAATCATAATGACGGTACGGTTCTCAACCGCATGCAAAAGCGCATCCTGCTGCGACTTCGAAAAACGGTGAATCTCGTCGATGAACAAGATGGTACGGCGGTCATACGTATTCAGGCGCGTCTTTGCCTCGTCGATCACGCGACGCAGGTCCTTCACGGTACCCGTGACGGCGCTGACCTCGACAAACCCACTCTTGGTATGGTTGGCGATAATATGCGCCAGCGTCGTCTTGCCCGTACCGGCCGGGCCGTACAGAATCACGCTCGACAGCACGTCATGCTCAATCGCGGCGCGCAGCCACGAGCCCTTACCGACGGCCTTTTGCTGGCCCACATACTCGTCGAGCGAATTGGGGCGCATACGCACCGCAAGCGGGGCATTCTGAAAAGAGCGCTCGCGCGTCGAGGCAGAAAAAAGGTCGTCCATAGCCATCCCGTGCATCAATCAAAATCGTTGTTGACCAACAGTATACCGAAAGGATACGAACTACCGTTCGTTAATATAGGTGCGGTGCGGAAACTTTAGACCTGGGAACAATTTGCTCGTCAGCTCGCAGAAATAACCATCCGTCATGCTTGCGATGTAATCGACGACGGCCTGATCCTTGTCGTCCTGCCAAGCATAGGTGCGGCCATAATAGGAAAGCTGCTGCTCAATACGCGAAATGTGGTGCTTAAAGATGTAGGAGGACTCGTCACCCTCGTTTATATCCTGCAGGCAACGGTCGTAGAGCTTTTCGAAGGCCTCGCGCAGTTCCGCTTCGGAGTCGCCTTCGATACCGCCCTTGCTATAGATCTTCTCGTAGTTCTCGCGCTTAGCGCGGCGGATCTCCTCAAACAGGTCCCCGCTCATCTCGATACGCGGTTTGCCGTAGCTATGCTCAACGATATCGATGGATGCGTGCGTGAGAATCCAGCTGTTATAGGCGCCGCCCCGACCGTCGTCAAAAGCGTCGGGCGACAGCAGGCCAGCCGCAATGGCGTCCTGGCGATCGCGCCCAACGTAGGCAAGGATATCCGAGATGCGAACCACGCAACCCTCGAGTGTCATGGGACGCAGGTGCTCAATCGCGCTATAGCCTGTGGCAATGCATTCCTCGACGGTTCGGTCGAACTGGTCAAAGGAACCCATGTCCGAAAGCTCAAAAACACGCTGCTCGTACTCGCCGTTATGGCATAGCACGCCATCGAGCGTTTGAAGCGACACGTTGCGACCGTACAGCGCATCGAGGACGCGGACCGACTGCACGTTATGGAAAAAGAAGCGACCCGTACGCTCGTGATAGATATCGTTGAGGAATCGCTCGCCGGCATGGCCAAAGGGAGTGTGACCCAAGTCGTGGCCTAAGCCAATCGCCTCGATCAGATCGCAGTTGAGCCCCAGAGCACGTCCGATATCACGCGCGATGCGCGAGACAAGCTGCACGTGCAGGCCGCGGCGCGACAGGTCATCGTTACTGCGAAAACTGAAGACCTGAGTTTTGCCGGCGTATCGGGCATACGCAGGCAGATGAAGAATCTTTTCGGTATCGCGCATAAAGGCCGGACGCATGAGCGTGCCCTCGTCTGCGGCTCGATCAACGCGACGGATGACCTGGTCATCGTCGCAACGGTACGGGTTGACATAGCCCGAAGCACGATCTGCGGCAATGAGCTCGACAAGTTCGGGCGATAACGCCGAGGGAATACGGTCCATGCGCGCCTTAATGACGGCCGTTTCTTGATTAGTTGCCATGGCATGCTCCTTAAGAAGGATGCGCAATCGGTTACAATGTGCAGCCCACGACCTCGATTATGGCAAAAATCGGCACCAAAAACGGCAGCAAAGGCAGGGAGCGCGATTTTGTGAAGAGGCAGGAGAGGGCAAGGGCCAGGAGCGCGACGGCAAATGCCACGATGCCGCCCATAGGGTCGAGCGTGCAAAGCGCGAAGAGTGCCTTGGCATCTCCCATGCCGATGCCCGTGGTTTGACGGAGGCGCCGCCATAGCGACTCAGTCAGCACAAGAGAAAGGTACACGATGACCGCAAGGCCAGCGTGGTCAAGTGCCGTGTTCAAGCCCGCATCCAGCCACACGCCCGCAAACGCCGCCACCGCACACGCGCCGGCAAGCTGATTGGGAAACCGTCGTGCACAGGCATCAATCGCCGCACCGGCAAAGATGCAAATCCAAAACGGGAAATAGACCATCGAACTCCTCCTTGGGCAGCAGCTCAAACGCAAAAACCACCACAAAGGTGCTGTCCCTTTGTGGTGGTTTTGATCGTGGTTATTTGGCGCCTTGCATGACCTCGTCGAGGGTAACGTTGACGGCGTGTTGCGTCGGGACCCAGTCGACCTTTAGGAACAGTGCAGCCACCGTGATGGGGATATAGCTGAACATAAAGATCGGGAAGGTAAACAGGTTAGTCAACAAACGCCACTTTTGCGCGCAATGAATGTGCTTATACTCGAAAATGGTCGTAAGTAGCGCCAGGATAAAGAAGGTCTGGTACATCATCGCGAAGGTCATAATGAGCGAGGCGGCACAAGCCTGCATCTCGACCTCGGTGGCCAAGAAGCCATGCGAAAGCCCACCCACGATGAGAAAGGTAGCGTTGGCGAGCATGGAGATCAGGGACAGCAGCATGCCCGGAGCGATGGTCATAAACATGTCATATGCGGCAAAGCGATGATAGCGGAACGTCGACTTGACAAGATGCTTGCCGTAGGTAAAAAAGACCTGGTAGAAGCCCTTGGTCCAACGCATGCGCTGTTTCCAGGACGCCTTAAACGTCACCGGCTGCTCGTCAAAGAACTCCGCCGGCGCATAACCGATGCGGATGCCGTGAATGGCGCAGAACGTAGTGAACTGGATGTCCTCGGTCAGCGTATGGAACTGCCAACCGTGCATGCCCTCAATCACGCTCGCGGAGATAAGGTAGCCCGAACCCGAGACGGCGCAGGACGTCTTGCAGATATTACGCGCGTTGTTGAGGAAGCGGGCCTCACGCAGATACCAGGTGGCGTTGGCAGACGAAATCCACGAGCTGCCGAAGTTCTTGGAGTTACGATAGCTCGTGACCACATGAAAGCCCTGGTCAAAGGCATCATTCATCTTGGAGACGTAATCGCGGGAGATAACGTTGTCGGCATCGAAGATAAAGTAGCCCTCAAACGTGTCGGGATACTCGTTGAGAATGCGATCGAAACCAAAGTCCATGACCCAGCTCTTGCCCTTACGGGCCAGGTCATTGCGCTCATAGACGATGGCGCCCGCCTCGCGCGCGAGCTGCGCCGTGCTATCGGTGCAGGCATCGGCGACCACGAAGACCTCGATAAGCTCGGACGGATAATCCTGGTCCTTGATGGAGCGTACAAGATTGGCGATCACGGCTTCCTCGTTATGCGCCGCGATAAAGAAGGCATAACGATGCAGCTTTTTGGCCTTAGGGGGCGCGACCTCACCACGGAGAGCACCAATGACAAAGAAGACCACCTGGTACAGAAAGCAGACCGTGAGCAGCGTAACCACAATCTGGTTGAAGATCACGATGGGTGTGTTGGTTTGTAAAAAGGCGAGCATGCAGGCTCCCAGGAACGCGTTACGTAAACAATCGTATATCTTACCGCAGGCTTACCGAGTTCAAGAAACCACCTAATACCGGCTAGGCTTCGAGCAGACCGAGCTGCGGAACGATTTCGTCGCCGGCAGCGGTGCGGCCAAGCGAGCGCGGGGCCAGGTCGTCAAGAACCGCAGCGAGATCCCACGGCAGCTCGTCGCGGCACTCAATGCGATCCCCCGTCACGGGATGGTCGAATGCAACGCGCCAGGAATGAAGAAATTGCCTGGTCAGACCCTGATCGGCGCGTGTATCGCACTTGCCGTAGAGTGGATCGCCCACGCAGGCGTGGTTGATATGGCGCATATGCACGCGAATCTGATGTGTGCGGCCCGTAAACAGGTGGCACTCGACGAGCGTGTAGCCGTCGTCAAAACGCGTGGAATCAAAACGCTCAAGGACCTTGAAGGTCGTGATGGCCTGGCGCGCAAAGGGATCGTCCGAAATCGCCATCTTAACGCGGTCGCGCGTCGATCGGGCAATACCGGTGTTGATGGTGCCCTCGTCCATGGCGATGTGCCCGTGAACGAGCGTAATGTAGCGGCGGTCGAGCGTGCGCGTACGGATAAGATTTTGGAGCGCGCGCTGGGTGTCGTCGTCTTTTGCCGCGAGCATAAGGCCCGAGGTATCGCGGTCCAAACGATGCACGATACCGGGGCGGTCCTCACCCTGCACGGTGCCCAGATGGTCGATGCCGCAGTGATAGACCAGCGCATTCGCGAGCGTACCGCTCTCATGACCATGCGCAGGATGGCACACCAGGCCGCGCTGCTTGGAGAGCACGATGAGGTAGTCGTCCTCGTAGCGAATGTCGAGCGGGATGGCCTCGGGAATCACGTCAGTCGGGTCGTGCGGCTCGGGCAGGTCGACCGAAATGCGGTCGCCGGCTCGCACGGCATACTTTTTGGACAGGCAGGTCTCGCCATTGACACATACGGCCCCGCCCTCAATCAGATGCGCGCAGGCAGAGCGCGTAGGGCAGCCGTCATTGGCGCCCAGATAGGCGTCAAGACGCTGACCAGCAGCATCCTCGGCAACAAGGATATGGATGTCGGCCATTAGCGCTCATTCCTTTCGCGAATCTTGCGGGCACGCTCCCCACGCTGCTTGGCTTTGCGCTTGGCGCGTGCCTCGTCACGGGCGTTAAGCTCGGCGGTCGCATCGACCTCACGGGCCGCGGGGCTCAAGAACATGTAGCCAAAGAGGGCGAGCGCGACGCCCAAGGTAATGCCGATATCGGCCACATTGAAGACGGGGAAATCGATGAAGGTGGTGGCAATAAAATCGGTCACGAAGCCAAAGGCCAAACGATCGATAGCGTTGCCGATAGCACCGCCCGCGACCATCGCCATACCCACAACCTCAAGATGGGCGAGCTGGGGTGCACGAACGAGGTACACGGCAATAGCGATAATGACCGCCAACGCCAGCACGGCAAACGCGATGCCATGCCCCTCGCCCATGCTAAAGGCGGCACCGATATTGCGGACAAACAGAAAGTCGATGACACCAGGGATGATGGTCACATGCAAAGCGTCGCCCACGGCACGAACCGCAAGCTTGGTCAGCTGGTCAAGAAGCAGCACAACGAGCGCCACCCCACCAGCAACACCCAGCCGCCAAAGCAAAGGCGGCGTCATATCCCCAGTACGACCCAAATCAATCCCCTACCCTCAAGAACATCGAATTACGTTTAACGCAAATCAATATCTTATATTGACCAGCAACGAAATAGCCGATGATTCGTTACCAACAGCGAAAACCCGCCAGAGCGAGCAAGGTGCCTTGAAGCAAGGCGGCATAGACCTTCTGGTCATGCCGCCGAAGTTGAAAGGCAGATTGCCGCTCTGGCGGGTTTGCAGCGTCAACCTGTTACGCGGTTTGGTAAAACCGCGTAACTACAAAGCGTTCGCGCACCTCTTGCAGATATGCGCGTGGCCGTTGTACTCGCCGACGGTGGTGCGGTAGTTCCAGCAACGGTCGCAGCACTCGCCCTCGGCAGCCTCGATGGCAACGGAAAGCTCCTCGCCCTGGGTCAGCTCAACATCGGAGACGATGTAGAACTCGGCCAGATCGACCGCCTTGTCGCCGGTCAGCAGCGCATACATCTCGGCGGGAACGACCGCCTTGACGCGGACCTGCTGGCTCTTAGTGAAGGTGCCGGCGGAGCGGGCGTCCTCAAGGGCCTTGGTCACGGCGCTACGGAGCTCGAGTGAAGCCTCGAGCACGCCCTCAAACTCATTGGCCTCGTCGACCGTGATAGGCGACTTATACCAATCAAGCAGCGCAGCGTACTTCTGGTGATCGACGCAACCGGCAGGCGCATAGGCCATGGCCTCGTCGACCGTGTAGGACAGGATCGGCTGCAGATCGCGCATGAGCATCGAGAAGAGCTCGGCCAGCACGGTCTGGGCGCTGCGGCGCTCGAGCGAGCCGGGCTTCTCGCAGTACAGACGGTCCTTCAGGGCGTCGAGGTACACGTTGGAAAGCTCGGTAACCACGAAGTCGTAGAGCGCACGGTAGGCACGCGGGAACTCGTAGCTGGCGTAGGCGTCGTCAACCTCGGCCTGGACCTGGGTCAGGCGAGCAACCATGAGCTTGTCGAGCGGCAGCAGGTCGGCAAAGGCGACGCCGTCGGTCTCGGGCTCAAACTGACCCTCGAGCTCGGAGAGCAGGAAGCGCAGCGTGTTGCGGAAACGACGGTAGGCATCGGACGTACGGGCAAGGATCTCGTGGTCGATGGACACGTCGGAGCTGGTATCGACGGATGCAACCCACAGGCGGATGATGTCGGCACCCATTTCGTCGCAGACCTTGTTGGGGTCGATGACGTTGCCGAGCGACTTGGACATCTTACGGCCCTGGCCGTCGAGGGTGAAGCCCTGCGAGACGACCGCCTTGTACGGAGCGTGGCCGTTGGCGCCCACCGAGGTGAGCAGCGAGCTCTGGAACCAACCGCGGTGCTGGTCGGAGCCCTCGAGGTACACATCCGCCGGATACTCCAGCTCGGGACGGTACTCGCAGACGGCCTTCCAGGAGACGCCGGAGTCCCACCACACGTCGAGGATGTCCTTATCGGCCTTGAGGTGATGGCCGCCGCACTTGGGGCAGACGCAGGCCTCGCCCAGGTAGCTCTCGGGAGTGTCGGTGAACCAGGCGTCGGAGCCCTTCTCGTGAAAGAGCTTGATGACGGCGTCGAGCGTGGCGTCGTTCATGACCTTCTCGCCGCAGTCGGCGCAGGTGTAGCTCGGGATAGGCACGCCCCAGTTGCGCTGGCGGCTGATGCACCAGTCGGGACGCTGCTCGACCATGGCACCGATGCGGTTGGCCGCGTGGGCCGGATACCACTTGACGTTCTCGCGGACCTCTTTGCCAGCCTGCTCGCGCAAACCGGTCTTGTCCATCGAGACAAACCACTGGTCGGTAGCACGGAAGAGGACCGGGTGCTTGCAGCGCCAGCAGTGCGGATAGCTGTGCGTGATCTTCTTCTCGAGGACCAGGGTGCCGCGCTCGCGCAGGAACTCGATGATGTGCGGGTTGGCTTCATCGGTATCCATACCGCTGAAGGGGCCACCGGTGCCAAACTCCTCGCCGGTGTAGAACTTGCCGTCGTCGTCGACCGGCATGCAGATGTCCATGCCCTCCTTGAGGCAAACGTAGTAGTCGTCCACGCCGTGACCGGGCGAGTTGTGGACGATACCGGTACCATCATCGACACCGACGTAATCGGCCAGCAGCGCCACGCCCTCGACGCCGTCAAAGATCGGCTGCTTGTAGTGGATGTGGTGGAAGGTCTCGGCGGGAACCACATAGGGCTTGCCGTCGACCATGACCGGGGTGTACTCCCAGCCAAACTCCTCGCAGCACTTGGAAGCCAGGTCCTCGAGCATGACCTCGGCACGGCCGTCGTGCTCAACGGCGACGTAGGCGGCGCCAGGCTTGAGGGAAACGGCCTGGTCGGAGGGGATGGTCCACGGCGTGGTCGTCCAGATGATGAAGTCGACCGGGCCGTCGAAGTTCTCGAGGCCGGCGGGCTTGGAGGTCATCTCAAAGCGAACGAAGATGGAAGGGCTCGTCTCGTCGGAGTACTCGATCTCGGCCTCGGCGAGCGCGGTGTGGCAGTGCTTGCACCAGTGGACGGGCTTATGACCGCGATAGATCATGCCTTTGTCGAACATGGCCTTGAAGACCTCGATGTCGGCGGCGTCATGCTGGTGATAGAGCGTCAGATACGGGTTGTCCCAGTCGCCAAGCACGCCCAGACGACGGAAGCCGGCCTTCTGCAGCTCGATGTTCTCGACGGCGAACTCGTTGCAGAGCTCACGGATCTTGGCCGTGGGGGTCTGATTGAACTTCTCGGTGCCGAGCTTCTCCTCGACCTTGTGCTCAATCGGCTGACCGTGGCAGTCCCAACCGGGGACATAGGGAACTTCGCAGCCCTGCATCATCCAGTAGCGGTTGATCATGTCCTTGGAGATCTTGTTCATGGCGTGGCCGATGTGGATCGGGCCGTTGGCGTACGGAGGGCCGTCGTGCAGCACGAACTTCTTGTGACCCTCGTTCTTCTTCAGAACCTGCTCGTAGACCTTGTTGTCCTGCCAGTCCTTGAGTCGCTTGGGCTCGGACTTGGAAAGACCGGCACGCATGGGAAATCCGGTTTTGGGCAGATTCATCGTCTGCTTGTACTCGTTTGCCACGGTACCCCTTTCATGTCGTGGGCGTGCACGCCCGTTGGGCACCAAAAAAGCGCCCGTCCCTACAAGCTGGGACGAAGCGCCACTAAACGGGCTGTAAGCCCGCAAAAGCTCTTCGCTTAACCACCCAGCTTAGATGCCCTCGCCCGCGTGATAGCGCGCTCGCATCCGTTACTCGGCTGGCCTGTATCGACGACCATCTCGGCGATGTCTACTAAGACGAACCTACGCGGCACGTCCGTTGGGACCGCAGCTCCGGGGTGATTTTCATCGGTCGCATGCACGGGTTCTCAGCGCTCCCCGCTCTCTGTAGCATGCGGACGGCCGACTACTCGTCCCCATCAACGCTTATGCGGAGTATGCTAGCACGTTCCGCGACGGCGAAAAACCCTCAACACTGGTTTTATACGTTCGAAATTTCTTGCGGCCGTGGACCTTCTCTTGGAGCAAAATACCTGTAAGCACTTTATCGAACGAAAGAAGGTACCTATGCGCACAATTGGAATGAGCGACTATACCGTCGGCGAAGACTGCTTTGACGAGCTGCCCGGCGCGCTGGCCGAGTACGGAGCGACCAAGGTCGCGATCATCGGTGGCAAGCGGGCACTGGCCGCAGCACTTCCCGGTATCGAAGCTGCGCTGGCAGGTACCGACGTCGAGATTCTGGAGACGCGCGTCTACGGTACCAACAGTACGCGCGCCAATATCGCCAAGGTCGTAAACTCCCCCGCCTGCCAGGAAGCCGACGTGCTCATTGCCTGCGGCGGCGGCAAGGCACTCGACACCGTCAAGACGGCGGCCATCGAGCTCAAGAAGATCGTCTTTACCGTGCCGACGATCTGCTCCAACTGCTCGGCCGCGACCGCCATTGCCGTTGTCTACAACGACGACGGCTCGCTCGAGGGCTATTCGTACCCCAACCGCCCCGCGCACATCTTCATCAACCCCAAGATCATCGCCGAGGCGCCAGCGGAGTACTTCTGGGCCGGCGTGGGTGATGCCCTGTCCAAGCAGTCCGAGGTCGAGTACGCCACGAGCGCCGGCAACCTGGAGCACACCGCCGGTCTTGGTCTGGCACTCGCCCACACCTGCTCCGAGCCGCTGTTTACCTATGGCGTCCAGGGTCTTGAGGATGTGCGCCAGGATCTGTCGACCGAAGCCGTCAAGCAGATCGCACTCGATATCGTGGTCAACACGGGCTACGTCTCCAACCTGACCAACCAAAACGATTACTACTACAACTCGAGCGTGGCGCATGCGTTCTACAACGCCACGTGCAGCATTCCGCGCGAGGGCTCCTACCTTCATGGCGAGGTCGTGAGCCTGGGCGTACTGGTGCTGTTTGCCTATACGGGCGATACCGAGAACCTTGAGCGCTACGCCGCCTTTAACAAGCAGATGGGGCTGCCCGTGACGCTTGAGCAGGTCGGGCTTTCCGAGGCCGACATCCCTGCCCTGTGCGAATATGCGCACGCCACCAACGAATGGAAGCAAGGAAACCCCGAGCCCTTCACCGACGAGAAATTCGCCGCCGCCATCAAGGCCGCCAACGCCTACGGCCACAAGCTCTAGGACTGGCCCAAAACCACCACAAAGGGACAGGCACCTTTGTGGTGGTTTTTTATTGCTCCAGCATTCAGTTCGTACTCGAACCCGATTCTTTACGAGAAAGGGTTCGGGTACGTTTTTTGT
>URZR01000031.1 GCA_900552425.1 uncultured Collinsella sp.
CATCGTCGAGCGCGGCGCGCTTGAGGTCGGCAATCTTGTCGGCCGTGCCCGGCGCATCGCACTTGTTGGCGACAACGATCTGCGGGCGCTCCGAGAGCTCTGCGCCATACTGCTCGAGCTCACGGTTGATGATACGGTAATCCTCGACCGGATCGCGATCCTCAAACCCGCCCGTCATGTCAACGACATGCATGATGAGCGCCGTGCGCTCAATGTGGCGCAGGAACTGGTGACCCAGACCCTTGCCCTCACTCGCGCCCTCGATAAGACCCGGAACATCGGCGACAACATAAGAGTACTCGCCGGCGCGCACCATGCCCAAGTTGGGCACAAGCGTGGTAAACGGATAGTCGGCAATCTTGGGACGGGCGGCACTCATACGCGCGATGAGAGAGGACTTGCCAACCGAGGGAAAGCCCACGAGCGCGGCATCGGCCATAAGCTTCATCTCGAGCTCAATCCAGTGCTCCTCGGCCGGTTCGCCCAGCTGAGCAAACGCGGGCGCGCGGCGCACCGACGTCACAAAGTGCGTGTTGCCCAGGCCACCGGCACCGCCGGGCGCCACGACAACGCGCTCGCCATCGTGCACCAAGTCGGCAATCTCGAACATCGGGGTCTGCGTCTCGGGGTCGAGCTCGCGCACCACGGTGCCCATGGGAACCTTCAGGATCAGGTCCTCGCCGCTCTTACCGTTACGACGGGCACCCTGCCCATGCGTGCCGCGCTCGGCGCGGAAGTGATGCTTGAAGCGGTAATCGATCAGCGAAGACAGCTGAGCATCGGCCTGGATGACGACATTGCCGCCACGACCGCCGTCGCCGCCATCGGGGCCGCCCTTGGGGACAAATGCCTCGCGCCTAAACGACATGCATCCGGCTCCGCCGTCGCCGCCGCACACGTTAATGCGGCTGATATCGGTGAACTGTGACAACAGAATCGCCTCCTACAAAAAAGAGGGAGACCCTTGAATCCTAAAACTCAAGTGCCTCCCACATATGTGCTCTATGAAGGGTGAATTACGCGTTCGCGAGCGGGCGTACGCTGACCCTGTGCTTGATACCCTTGTGGAACTCAACGGTACCGTCGACCAGCGCGAACAGCGTGTCGTCCTTACCACGGCCAACGTTCTCACCCGGGTGGATGTGCGTGCCGTGCTGACGGACGAGAATCGTGCCCGTGGTTACCGTCTGGCCGGCATAGCGCTTCGTGCCAAGGCGCTGACCGCGGGAGTCACGGCCATTACGGGAGGAACCGAGTCCTTTTTTGTGTGCCATTGTGTATACCTACTCTTTCGTTACGAGTGTAATCTACTCGGCGACGGGAGCCTCGGCAACAGCCTCGGCCTCTGCCTTGACAGCCTTCTTGGCGCGGGACGTAGCCTGGACCTTCACGATCTTCAGCTTGGTGAGCTGCTGACGGTGACCCTTCAGACGACGATAGCGCTTGCGCTTGTGGAACTTGAAGACCAGCTGCTTCTCGCCCTTGAACTGCTCAACGATCTGAGCGGTAACCTTGGCCTTGGCCAGCTTGTCGGGATCGGTGACGATCTTCTTACCATCGTTGAGGAAGATAACCGGCAGGGTGACCTTGTCGCCCTCATTGCCCTCGATCTTCTCGACGGTGATGACATCGTCGGTGGCGACCTTGTACTGCTTGCCGCCCGTGTTAACGATTGCGTACATGTTTACTTGCCCTTCATGCATCAGTTAGTGCAACAGCCGAATATAGTAGCAGGCGAAAATACCCCCGTCAACGAGTATGTGGAGCAAATCCACAAGTTCGCACAGGTATGGGGCTGACGAGTCGGCCCTCGTCGTCCTCGCATGCTTGATTCTGACGCTCGACATCGTAGGAGCAGATGGTCACGAGGTCTTGCATACCGGTGGAAACAATAGGTGCATCCACGCCCGGGGTCAAGCCCTGCAACAAAACATCAGCAGCGGAAAGCAAAATTTCCGGACGCATGGAGCCCTCGTTGTCGGCATGGGTGTCGAGCATGAGCACCAGATGGTCCGGACGCTCCCCCGCCGTGATCTCATAGCCCACCAGTGTGTGGTCAAGGTCTAAGCGCTTGCTCTTTTTGCCGCGCGCGTAGTCGATGCCGTGGCCCGCGCGCAGCGTGTCGATCGCACGACGCACCTCGTCGGCGCTTACGGGCGCCTCGGGATCCAAGTGCAGGTCGATGCGATACGACAGGCGCGTGAGCTGCGCCGTCAACGCCGGCGTGCGCACGTCGATGTACGCCGCCTCGATGGGCGCCAGATCGGCCGGAGAGGCCGCAGCCAGGCGCCCAAACGCCTCGTCGAGCGCCACGAACTCGGTCATAAACAGGTCATACCACTCGCAGGTCGACGACGTACCCACCGGTAGCGCCGAAGAGAAGCCCACGCGCATGTGCGGAGAGAAGCCCTGCGTGACGGCATAGGGAAGTCCCGCACGGCGCACGATGCGCTCAATGGTATGGATTACTTCGAGATGGCCCAGGTACTTAAGGCGATCGCGCTTGCCATAGCGAACACGAAGTCTAAAGAGCGTGGGGTTGTCGGTCAGGCGCTCACTCATGCGCGATCACCCATCAATACATTCTTGGCGTGGAGCGTGGGGCAGATTCCGCAGCCGGTGCACGACGTGCGAGTGCAGTCGGGAGTCGTGACACCCTCGAGCGAGCGACGGTACTCGCGCTCGAGGAAGCCGCGCGTGCAGCCGGGGCTCACATGCTCCCACGGCAGACGCCAGTCCAACTCGTAGGGCAGGTGCACAAGCTCATTGAGGTCGATGCCGTTTTTGGCAGCAGCCTCCTTCCAGTTATCGAGCGAGAAATGCTCTACCCAGGCGTCAAAGCGAGACCCCGAGCGCCAAGCATCGATGATGACGGGCGTCATGTCACGACCGGCGCGGGAGAGCGCGGCCTCGATGAGCGAGGTCTCGGCATCGTGGTAATGCACGCGGACGGCACGGTTGCGAACGCTCGTGATGAGCAGCTTCTGGCGACGCTTGACGTCGTCGTAGTCGAGCTGCGGGCACCACTGGAACGGCGTGGCAGCCTTGGGAATAAAGACCGAAACCGAGATCGACACCGAGATCGAGCCGCGACGAGCCTTGGGCACCACGGAACGACCGAGCTCCAGCACGTGATCGGCCAGATTGGCGATGGCCACGATGTCCTCGTCGCGCTCGCCGGGAAGGCCCATCATAAAGTAGAGCTTCATGCGGTTCCAGCCGGCCTCGAAGGCCGCCTTGGCCGCACGGTCCAGGTCCTCCTCGGTCACGTTCTTGTTAATGATGTCGCGCATGCGCTGGCTGCCGGCCTCGGGCGCGAACGTCAGGCCGCCCTTCTTTTCGCCGGCGACCGACTCGGCCATATCCACGCCAAACGAATCCAGGCGCTGCGACGGAATAGACACGCGAATACCCGTATCCTCCAGGCGACGGTTGAGCCTGCCGAGCACGTCACGAATGCAGGAGTGGTCGGTCGTGGAGAGCGAGGTCAGCGACACCTCGTCATAGCCGGTCTTTTCCAGACCCTGAATCACCGACGAGACGATCTGGTCGGCCGAGCGCTCGCGCACCGGGCGATACGTCATGCCGGCCTGGCAAAAACGACAGCCGCGGGCGCAGCCGCGCAGAATCTCGATAGACAGGCGATCGTGAACCAGCTGCGCATAGGGCACGCACGACTGCGACAGCGGATTCGTGGCGCCGAAATCCTCGACGACGCGCTTGTAGACCACGGCCGGAGCATCCTTGCCCTCGCGCGGCACGGTGTAGCCATGCGGCGAGCAGGGCTCGTCGTGACGAATCTCATAGAGCGACGGCACGTAGTTGCCGGCAATGGATGCAAGCTGCTCAACAATCTGCGCGCGCGGGACTCCTTCGTCGCGCAGGCGCCGATGCAGCTGGCAGGTCTCGAGCAGCGATTCCTCGCCCTCGCCGATGAGGATGGCATCGAAGAAGGCCGCGTACGGCTCGGGGTTGTACACCGAGGGGCCGCCGGCGATGATGATGGGGTCGTCTTCACCTCGGTCGGCCGCTAACAGCGGAATGCCAGCGAGATCGAGTGCCTCGAGGAAGTTCGTCACCGCCATCTCGTGCGGCACATGCAGGCCGACGATATCAAACGAAGCAACGGGGGCAGCACCTTCGAGCGACAGCAGCGGAATGCCCGCCTCGCGCATGGCGTCACCCATATCGGGCCACGGCACATAGCCACGCTCGCAGGAGATGCCCTCGGCCTGGTTAAGGATGTTGTAGAGGATGGCGATGCCCTGGTTGGGCAGACCAACCTCGTACACATCCGGGTAGATCAGGCAGCAACGGTAGTCGGCATCGGCCTTTGAAAGCGTGCCCCACTCGTGATCGATATAGCGACTCGGCTTCTCGACCTTGGCGAGCAGTGGCTCAATTAAATGAAAACAGTCTTGATACGGAACGCGCAACGGAAAACCCCTAAGCAGCGAGATCGGATGCGTCTTGGTAGGACGCCATAGGACGGGTAGCGCCCGCGACCGTGGTCACCAGATCGCGAACGCGGGAGAACGTGGCAGTGACCACCTCGTTGGCACGGCTGTAGTCGACATCGCGCTCGTAGAGCGAAACGAGCGCACGGCCCATGCCATAGGTGCCCGCGGCAGCAGTGAGCGCCTTGACGGCAAACCCAATATGCGGCGTCTGCTTGACGAGCGCACGGGTGACCGCGCGGATCACAAGACCGCCGGCAAGCACGCCCGCGACCTCGTAGCCGCGCTCAGGCTTAATGCCGCGTCCAAAGACGGCAGCGAGCTCAAAGAGCATGCCCACCTGAGCCAGCGCCATAACGGGATAATCGGCGCCCGGCAAAAACACCAGCGCACCGGTCGCCATATTGGTGAGCGCGCACGAGGTAATGATACGATTGGCCGCCGCGATGCGCATGAAGGCAAAGTTCGCCGCAAAAGCCGTTTCCTTTTCGGTGCGATCGAGAATCCAGCGGGCAAGCGTCTCGAGCAGAAACGTCTTATCGGTTGCCGCCACCACGCCGAGCATGGGCGTGGACTCCTCGATAAACGGCACCTCCACAGCAGACTCGGCAAGCACGCACACGGGCGCGCCGGCGATCACGAGCTCCTGCACGGCACTCTCCAAGCGGTCGGAACCGCACGAGAGCACCAGTACCACATCGGTATCGGTCTTTGGAGCAATTCGCTCCTCCCCCAGACGCTCGACGCGCACAATGCCCGAGGTCGTCTGCGGCACAAAGGCGTCACGCACCGTCTCGGCCAGAAAGCGCGAGGCGGACGAATCCAGATAGACCGAGACGCGCACCGGCGTATCGGAATCCTTCTTAACGGACGCGCCCATCTTAAAAGCGCGGGTCAGCTTATCTACCGGAATTTTCATAGCAAACCCCTCCAGCGGTTACGCGGCGCCCGAACGATGCCGCCATATGGATTGTACGATACCCACCGTCAGCAGCTGAATCATCATCGAAGACGAACCGAAGCTAATAAACGGTAGCGGAATACCGGTAATCGGCATCATGCCGATGCACATGCCGATGTTTTCGAAGGTCTGAAACGCCCACATGCCAACGATGCCCACACACGATAGGCGCAAGAACAGCGACTCGCACTTAAAGGCGACGCGAATCGTCGAAAAGATCAGCAGCACGTAGAGGCACAGGAGCAAAAAGGAACCGCAAAAGCCAAAGGTCTCGGACAGGAAGGCGAAGACGAAGTCGGTGTGAAACTCAGGTAGGAAGCCGCCGGCCGACTGCGTCGCATGCCCCAGGCCCTTACCAAAGAAACCGCCCGAGCCAACGGCGATAAGCGACTGCTGCAGGTTGTAGGCATCGTCCGAATCGGCATTATCGGGATCGATAAAGACCGTCAGGCGGTTCATCTGATACTGCTTGATGAGCACATCGTGGCCGAGCAACGAATCAAAAACCGAATCGAGCGCCAGGACGAGGGCCACCAGGCCCACGAGCAGGGCCAGGGTCGACAGCACCCATTCGCGGCGTGCACCGCTCATACAAATGACGATGGCGCCCGAAACCAGCACGACCAGGCCCGAGCCCAGGTCGCCCATGGCGACAACGGCCAAAAACGGAATGGACAGCATGCCGCAGAGCTTGACGTAGTCGCGAACGGTATCGATGCGACCGTTATACTGCGAGCCAAGCGTGGCAATAAAGAAGATGGTGATGAGCTTGGCAAGCTCAACCGGCTGGAATGTCAAACCGATACCGGGAATCTTGATCCAGCCCGTCATGCCCAGACCGCCCGTATAGGACAGACCCGGAATCTTGGGCGAGAAGATAGCGATCAGGTCGATGACGAGCAACGCCGTCGAGAAATTGGAAATACCGCGCAGGTCGGTACGCCAGACCAGCACCGCCAGCACCGCCCCGATGCCAATTCCCAGCAGATGACGTGAGAACGAGGCATCGGCCTTAAACTGCGAAGCCGACCAGATGATGATGGCGCCGTAGGCAATAAGTGCCACGGTGGCAAGCAGAACTCCGATATGCACCTTTTGGCGAAACGTGCCGCGCGAGGCCGAAAGTTGCTTGTTGACGCGGTCCAGGCTGCTGCGAGAGCCGGTCTTGGTTGAACGGAACAGATCCGCCGGAGAAAAATCCATCGCAACCTCCTATCGAACCGAAGAATCGCCCGAGGCCGAAGAGGTATCGGGCTCGTCATAAATCACGCCGAGCACGTCGCGCACGACATGCATCGCGGTATCCGAACCACCGCCGCCCTGCTCCAGGACAGTAGCGATGACATACTTGGGATCATCGGCCGGTGCATAGGCGCAGAACCACGCGTATTCGTCCTCGCCGCTTTTCTCGCCCGTGCCCGACTTGCCGTATACCTGCGGCGTCAGGGTGCCAAAGTGAGCCGCCAGGGACGTCGATGCCGTGTAAATCACGTCGTGCATGCCGTTGCGAACAAGAGTCAAATCCGAATCGCTGTTGATCTTGGCCTCCAGGCGCTTCTTCTTGCCCTTGCCGTTGTACTTATAGGCATCGCCGTCGCCATCGCGCGACACGGCAGACAAAAACACGTGAGGCACGTACTGCTTACCGCCGTTGGCAAGGCCCATGTAGGCGCATGCCATCTGCAGAGGCGTCACCAAAATGTCGCCCTGGCCGATGGCGATGTTGGTCATATCGCCGGCATTCCACTTGCGGTCCTCGGCAGAGGCGTCGGTGAAGTACGACTCTTTCCACTCGGCATCGGGAATACGGCCCGCGCCCTCACTCGGCAGATCGATACCGCAGGTCTTGCCTAGGCCCCAGCGACGAAAGACCTCCTGCAGCCCCTCGGAATGTTGCTCGTCATAAAAGAACGCCTTGCCCATGTCGTAGAAGACGGGGTCGCACGAGTTGGCGATACCCGACTGCAGCGTCATGGTGCCGTGGCCAGACGTCAACCAGCAGCGCTTGCCCCAAGCCTTGCCCAAGCCCGTCCAATAGCCCGTGCAGTTGGTTGTCTGTGTTGAAGTGTAGGTTCCAAACTCAAGACCGGCCAGTGCCGAAAGCGGCTTGATGGTCGAGGCCGACATGTACTGTCCGCTAATGGCGCGGTTGAGCAGCGGGTGCGAACCCTTGTCATCATTGAGCTCGGTCCACACGTCATTTGAGACGCCGCCGATAAAGACAGAAGGATCGAACTTGGGCTCGCTCGCCATGCCCAGGATCTCGCCATTGTTGGGATCGAGACACACCACAGCGCCGTTGCCGGCATTGCTGTAGCCAGTGGTCTTGGCAAGCTCGATGGCGCTCGCCAGCGCCGTCTCACAGGCCTGTTGGATCTTAAGGTCGAGCGTGAGCTTAATGTCGGAGCCGGCCTTGGCGGGCACGGCGCCGGCCTGACCGGTCACATTGCCCGAGGCATCGACCTTGACGGTCTGCTCGCCACGAATACCCTGCAGCAGGTTTTCGTAGTAGCTCTCAACACCCGCCTGGCCCACGATATCGCCCGACTGGTACGTAATCCGGCCAGCAGAAGCATCATCATCGCCAGAGGTTTTCTTATTCTGGGCCTCGAGCTGCTCGGAGGTAATGGTGCCGGTATAGCCCAAGATATGGCATGCCGTCTCGCCATATGGATACTGGCGCTCGGTACGCTCAGCAATCTTGACGCCCGGGAACTCGCCGGCGTGCTCCTGAATATAGGCAACCGTGGAGCGACGGACGTCCGTCGCGATGGTATGGAGGCTCTGGGCGCCCTCGGAATTGTCCTGAATATTGCGCAGAACCGCCACGTAGGGCATACCGAGCACGTTGGCAAGATGGCGAACCAGAACCTCATCCTCGGCAAGGTCGCGGTAGGCCACGACAGCAAGTGAGGGACGGTTCTGGACAAGTGCCACGCCATTGCGGTCGAGGATGCGGCCGCGCACAGCGGGTGTGGTAACGGTGCGCGTCTGATTGCTATTAGCCTGCTTTTCGTAATAGTCCGACGAGACCATCTGCATGCCCCACAGCTTGACGGCAAGCGCCGCGAACATCGCGCCCACACCCGTGGTGAGGATGGAGAAGCGGCCCTTAAAGGCGGTCGCCGCGGTATTGCCCTCGCCCTCGGTGGCGCGCGGGGCCGTTCCATGCTGCGTATCGTAGGTAAAACGGGAATCGCCGCGACGCATGATGACCAGTGCGACCACGATGGCCACAACCAGCACGATACCGGCGATAATAACCGTCATCTGGGAAGACATCTACGAGCCTCCCCTATTTGAGCTTACGGGTCTTGGGCTTAAAGCGCATGCCCGTCTGGCGTCCGCCACGTGCGGAGAATCCATAACCGGACTGCGGCACGACGCCGGACATCAAAAACGGAATGGCAACCAGACCCGTCAGGATCGAAGACGGCAGTGCATGGCCGAAGATCGCCACGACAAAGCTCGTCTCCAAACCCATAAACAGCAAGATGATGCTGTAGATCACATTAATGACGAACGCGAAGGCGCCCACAGTGATGCCGCGCGCACTCGGGGTACCGCCCGTCTGACCGGCAGCGCTATGCACCAGGGCAAAAGAACCCACGGTCAGCAGGAGCGACATAACGCCCACCGGCACGGCAGCGGAAAGGTCATAGAACAAGCCGCTGCAAAAACCGCACACGACGGCACGGGTCGGGTCGCCCGAGAACACGCTTAGGCACACCAGGATAATCATAAAGTTGACGCGACCGCCCGCAATGGAGATCTGCGGTGCCAGGCCTGCCTGCAACAGCACGCACACGATGGCGGCGATTACAAACGTGCGGGAGCTCATCCCCTGCTCATGTAGATCCATGGACATGCCCCCTATTCGCTCGAGCCGGAATCGGTCGTCTCGGACGTGTCGGAACTGTCATCCGGGCTCTCGTCCTTCGTCTTGGTCGCAGCATCGCGCGACGTTCCCTGCGGCGTGCTGTTGGCCGTGTTCACGTCCTCATCCGAGGCCGACTGTTCGTCGGTCAGCGAGGTGATGACCAGCACTTCCTCGTTGTTCTCGGCCGTCGTCTGGGCGCGCACCACAATGGTGTAGTACACGTCGTTTGCGGATTTTTCAACCGACGAGACGGTGCCGAGCGGAAGGCCCTTGGGGAACACACCGCCAATGCCCGAGGTCACGATGATGTCGCCAACCTTAACGTCGGAATCGACGCTCACATACTCAAGACGCAGCGTACCGTCAGCCTGACCCTGCAGCATGCCCTGGGCGCGCGTGTCCTGCACCATAGCGGACACGCCCGAGTTCTCATCGCCAATCAGGCGCACGGTGGACGTCTTGGCCGAGACCTCGATAATCTGGCCTATGACACCGGCAGAACTCGTCACAGGCATGTTGATGGTAAGACCGTCGGCAGAACCCTTATCGATGGTGACGGTCGAGGTCCAGGCATCGCCCGAAGCGCCGACGATACGAGCTGCGGTTGATTTGAGGTTGTAGGTCGACTGCAGGCCGACCAGCCCCTCCAGTCGCTCGGCGGTCTTTTGAGCCTCGGAGAGCTCGGCAACCTTAGAGGTCAGTTCCTCGTTTTGCTTCTTAAGCTCGTCAAGCGTGTCCTGCGACGCCGTAAGGTTAGAGAACACGTTACCGATCGCATTGAAGGGAGCCGCCACAGCCGAGCCCACAAAGCGCACCGGCGAGGTAATCGTCGTCACGCCCGAGCGCACGGCATGAATCGGTCCTGTCTCGCCCTCGCGGATGTAAAACGTGAGCAGCAACACCGAAATCAGGCTGAAAACAATCAACGGGCGCATACCCGTTGATTGTCGCTTGGTATTCAGATTTGTGGAGAAACCCGAAGATCGTGCCAAATGGAATCCACCTTTTGGAAATTAAGCATTGGTCTGGACGAAGCCGCCATCAAACGCATTGGCCTCGAGCACGCGGGCGCAGCCGTTAACGACGTTATCGAGCGCCGTAGGACTGACGTTGACCGAAACACCGGTCTCATCGCGCAGGCGCACATCGAGACCGCGCAGCAGCGCGCCGCCACCGGTCAGCAAAATGCCATAGTACATAAGGTCCGAGGCAAGATCGGGAGGCGTAGCGTCGAGTGCGTCCTTGACGGCCTTGGCCATCTCGTCGAGCGGCTTGTTGAGTGCGCGACGAATCTCCTCGCTCTCGATGCGCACGGTCTTGGGCAGACCGGTGATCACGTCGCGGCCGTTGACCTCGACGTCGAGCTCGTCCTTGAGCGGCACGGCGGAGCCGACCTTGATCTTGATGTCCTCTGCCGTACGCTCGCCGATGGCCAGGTTGTAGGCATCACGAACGTGCGTGAGGATGGCCTGATCGAACTCGTCGCCGGCAATACGGATGGACTGCGAGACGACGATGCCGCCCATAGCGATAACGGCAACCTCGGTGGTACCGCCACCGATGTCGATGACCATGGAGCCGGTGGGTTCCTCGACGGGCAGGTCGGCGCCGATGGCAGCCGCCATGGGCTCTTCGATCAGATAGGCCTGGCGGGCACCGGCCTGGATCGTGGCCTCAAAGACAGCGCGCTTCTCGACCGACGTGACACCGGAGGGAACGCAGACGACAACACGCGGACGCGGAGTCCACGGATAGCGCTTCTCGGACGCCTTGTCGATAAAGTAGCGAAGCATGGCCTCGGTAACATCAAAGTCGGCGATGACGCCGTCCTTCAGGGGACGAACGGCCACGATGTTGCCGGGCGTACGGCCGAGCATGCGCTTTGCCTCGATACCGACCGCCAAGATGCGCTCGTCGTTCTTGTCGATGGCGACAACAGAGGGCTCGCGAATGACGATGCCCTTGCCGCGCACGGAGACAAGCGTATTGGCGGTGCCGAGGTCGATGGCAAGATCGCCCGCATAGCTACCGAAGAACATATCCATCAAAGAAAACAACGCAACTCCTGATGTGTTGGATGATTGCTGGAAAACTACTAGCTCATCATACTAGCGCAAGCCCGGCACCTCACTTGCGGTGAAGCGCCGGGCAAAGCTAAATCCCATAAGGTCACTACTGGTTGTCAGCAGCCGAGAAATCCATATCAAGCGAAGAAACGGCCCAGCCGATATGGTTGTCGGAGCGCACGAATTTGACGGTGTACTCCTGCTCGCCGCCCTTGGACAGCGATGCCTTCACCTTGGCGGTCGTCTCGGTCATGGACTGATCCATGCCCTCGACGGACACGGTGGCACCCTGCGGAATCGAGGAGATGATCATCGACTTAGCGTCCTCGGACAGGCTCGAGGCCAGGCAAGACTCGGCCTTTGCGGCGTCACCGTCGCCGGCAGCCTGGAACAGATCGGTAACGACAGACTCCTGAGACGGGAAGCCAAAGCCGCGCGTGTAGGCAAAGCCCAGACCGCCCGCGGCGATCAAAATGAGCAGAAGCAGCACGATGAAGACTTTGAGACCCGTGTGGCGATGGCGACGACGAACCTTGGCCTGCTTGCGGTCCTGACGGTCCTGCTGGACCATCTCGGACTCGGACAGCGTAAAGAAGCCGGTGTCCGAGGGATCGGGCATAAACTGACCGGTCGCGCCCGTAGGATCGAGCGGATCGACGGCAGGAGCATCCATCGCGGGCGCCGGAGCCGTGGCCATAGCCGTCTGGGCAGACAGCGCGGCAAGCGAATCGTGCACGCGGGCAAGCTCGTCGGCCTGCTCGGAGGTGAGCTGGTAGATGCCATCGGCAGTGGCGGCGTTAAAGGCGTCGAGTGCGTCGGAGGGACGGCCGGCGGCAGAAAGCGCCTGACCCATGCCGGCGTTGAGCGCACGCGTGTCGTCGCGGGGGCCGGCAAAGTCGATAGCCGTGCGGTAGGTCTCCACGGCATCCGCCGGACGGCCGAGCTTAATGAAGCAACGACCGAGCTCGCCGAGTGCGGCGGCAGGAGCCGGATTGGCGCCGTCGATGGCGGCCTGACGGAAGGCGGTTCCCGCGTTGGCATAGTCGCCCGACTGGAACAGCGCGTTACCCAGGCCCAGATAGGCCTTAAACGGCGTGGCATAGGAAGCATCCTGCGTAGCAGCAGAGAACGCCTGGGCGGCCGTCGTGTAGTCGCCCACGGCGGCGAGCGCCTTGCCGCGGTTGGTGAGCAGCGCGCCGCGCTTGCCGTAGGTGCCGTCGTTGAGGGCGGCGGCATAGGCCTCGGCGGCCTCGGCATACATGCCCAGGTGCATCAAGGCGTTACCACGAAGGTGATCGGCCTCGCCCATAATCTCATCGGGAGTCTTTGCCGCCCCAAGCATCTGGGCTGCAGCGGAAAAATCACCCGCGCGGTAAGCGGCGCGGCCCTGTTGGATCAGCTGGCTATTCAAGGAAGTCCCCTTTACTCGTGAACGATCTCGACATGGACGATCTCGTCGCCGGCACGCAGCTGCGAAATCACATCGAGACCCTCGACCGTGGTACCAAAGACGGTGTAACCGGAATCGAGGTTATGCTGGGCGCCCAGGCAGAAGTAGAACTGCGAACCCGCGGAATCGGGGTCCATGGAGCGTGCCATGGCAAGGGCGCCATCGACATGGCTGTTGCGCGGATTGGTGGCAAACTCGCCCTTGATGCAGTAGCCGGGGCCACCGGTACCGGGCATGCCGTCGGGGCCCTCGAGGCCGCGAGCGACCTCGTCACGCGTCATGTCGCGGGTATTGGGGCAGCCGCCCTGGATGACAAAGCCGGGAACATAGCGATGGAACTTCAACCCATCATAGAAACCCATGGTAGAAAGCTCGCAGAAATTAGCGACGTGGATGGGTGCGCCCTCACCGTCCAGGCGCACGCGAATGGTACCCTGGGACGTCTCGATGACGGCGACCTCGTCACCGGCAAGCGTGTACTCGGGAGTGTGAAGTTTCTTACCAAACATGAGCAGCCCTTCCGCCGTCAAGAAATAGTCATCCTTGCAATTTTAGCAAAAGGGCGGCTTGTTCACGAATTCGGCATGCGAGCGGGATTATTCCGCAGAAGCGCCGTCTTTCTCAACGGGTTTCCACTGAACCACGTTGGCGTAGTAGGAATCGCGCGCCTCGGAATCCTCTTGCGTGCGGTCCCTCAACGGCGCCAAGATATCCGACTGATGGGCAGAGGGCTTCTCCCCTTCCGGTACGGCCAAGGAGATATCCCATGAGGCGCAGTACACGTCGACGCGCGTACGCGCCCATCCCGCAAGTTGGATAAGACGCTGCGCGTCCTCGTAGTAGACGGAGTCCTCGTCCAAATCAAGCTGACCGATCTCGTCCACAACCTGATCAAGCGCGTCGCGGGCGGCATACGCGCTGGAGGACCTATCCTGGCGAACGGACTTGTCATTAGCGATAAAGCCGTACTCGTAATCATCGATTATGGTGCCCAGGGAGTCATACGCAGAGACGATCTTGTTGTAAGACGAGCTCAGGATCTGAAAGACGCGCTCATCCGTCATCTCCACGGGCTGCGTCGACGCCTGGCTTTCAGAAGACGCGGGCGAGGAGCCTTGCGGAAGCTGACGGCTAGGGTACATATCGCGGGCAGCCTCCTCAAACGCTTGATAGAACCCGGGCATCACGCCCAAGGGATCCTCCATGACAAAATAGGCTCCGCCGCCCACCAGGGCGATTGCGAGAGCAGAGCAGACGAGCGGCTTGACGTAGCGCTTCTTGGGCTTATGGTAG
>URZR01000032.1 GCA_900552425.1 uncultured Collinsella sp.
AGCTGAATATCCCCGGCGGTGACGCAGACGGCGTCATGGCGGGTATCGACTTTATGCGGCAGGTCAACCTGCATGAAAAGAAGACGCTTTCCGGTAAGGTCGTCGTCATCGGCGGCGGCAACATCGGCGCGGACGTTGCGCGCACGGCGGTGCGCTGCGGCGCGGAGAGCGTTGACCTCTACTGCTTAGAGGCTTACGACGATATGCCGATGGGCGAGGAAGACTGCGGCGAGTGCGAGCGCGACGGCATCACCGTCCACGCCGGCTGGGGCCAGACCGAGATCGTGGTGGAGGACGGCAAGTGCGCGGGCATCAGGTTCCGCAAGTGCACGCGCGTCAAGAACGACGAGGGCCGCTTCGCACCTGAGTTTGACGACAGTGTGAGCGAGCAGGCCGAGTGCGCGAGCGTTCTCTACTGCATCGGCCAGAAGGTCGACTGGCGTGAGCTGCTCACCGGCACCGCTGTTGAGTTCAACCCCAACGGCACGGTCAAGGCAGACCCCGTCACGTATCAGACGGCGGAAAAGGATATCTTCGTCGGCGGCGACGCTTATACGGGTCAGAAATTTGCCATCGACGCCATCGCCGCCGGACACGAGGCCGCTGTGTCCATCCATCGCTTTGTGCAGCCGGGCTCCACGCTCACCATCGGCCGCAACCAGCGCCGCTACGCCGCGCTCGACCGCGACGATGTCGTGATCGAGAGCTACGACAACGCGAGCCGCGAGGTTGCCCATGTGGACCGCGAGCGCGAGAAGGCCGCGCCCTTCAGCGAGTACGTCGAGACCTTTACCGAAGAGCAGGTGCGCGCCGAGACCGCTCGCTGCCTGGGCTGCGGTGCCTCGATCGTCGACCCCAACAAGTGCATCGGCTGCGGCCTGTGCACCACCAAGTGCGCGTTTGACGCCATCCATCTGGATCGCGACCGCCCCGAGTGCTCAACGATGGTCAAATACGAGCAAAAGCTCCCAAGCCTCGGCAAGTATGCCCTCAAGCGTGCTATCAAGATCAAATTCGGGAAGAAGTAAGAAACGCAACAAGCAGGAGAACGGCGCAGGGAGCGGTTGGACAGCGAGCGAGTCCCGGGCGTGGCGAGGTGCCTTGAAAGAGGAGGGCATAGGGCTTTTGCCCATGCCCGACGATTGAAAGGCAGATCGCCCGTCTGGGGCTCGCGCAGCGTCAAGCCGACCGCCGTTCGGTAGAACGGCGGAAGGAATTAAAAGTGCACGAGCTCGGGATTGTTTATCACATCATTCGTGATGTCGAGAATGTGGCGCGCGCCAATGGCGTGAGTCGCGTTTCGAGCGTGACGCTGCTCCTGGGCGAGGTCTCGGGCGTCGTTCCCGATCTGCTGCTTGATGCTTGGCGCTGGGCGGCAGATAAAAAGCCTATCACGCAGGGCGCGGAGCTTATTGTGGAGCCTGTCGAGGCCGTGACGCATTGCGAGGCGTGCGGCTGCGACTACGCGACGGTCGAGCACGGCAAGACCTGCCCCCATTGCGGTAGCGGCGAGACCTATCTGCTGCAGGGCCAGGAGGTCATGATCAAGCAGATCGAGACCCCCGACGAGGACCCGACAGACGCTGCCCCCGACGGCCTATCCGATGCCCCCGATGCCGTCGACGCCGCCAACCCCCTCCACATCGCCTAACTTAGTCGTTGGGGACGTTCTTAAACGACTAGTCATTAAAGAACGTCCCTAACGACTACTTTGCTAGAGCATATTTCTTACCATTAGTCAAGCACCATCTGTTTAAACGAAATAGCCTCAACGCGAGCACATTTGTGTCTGTTTAAAACCGGCAATAATGAACAGCGTGCTCAATTCGGTCATGTAAATAGATCAGCTATCAATCCTCAGCAGCAAATCAGCCAAAATACTGGAATGTAATCAGCTTGTAACAAAACAAGACGTTTAAACAAATAATGCTACCTTTTGCAGTTTTTCAAACAATTCTGTTGTATTTGCAGCTATACTTCATAACTGTCGTGTAGGAATTACGTAGACAAAAAGGAGGTTATGTGATGGTAAGTATTGTTCTTGCTAGCCATGGTGACTTGGCGGCTGGAATCAAGCAGACGGGCTCGATGGTCTTTGGCGATCAGCCGTCTGTTGCCGTGGTCTCGCTCGAGCCGAGCATGGGCCCCGACGACTTCCGTGCCAAGGTCGAGGAGGCAATCGCTTCCTTCGAGGACCAGGAGCAGGTGCTCTTCCTCGTTGATCTGTGGGGCGGCACGCCGTTCAACCAGATCAGCGGGCTCATCGAGGGCCACGATTCCTGGGCTATCGTCACCGGTGTCAACCTGCCTATGCTCATCGAGGCATATTCGCAGCGCTTTGACGCAAAGAACACTGCACATGCGATCGCAAAACATCTCGTGACTGAGGCTAAGGCCGGCGTGCGCGTCAAGCCCGAGTCTCTGGAGCCCGAGGAGAAGAAGCCGGCTGCGGCCGCCGCTGCTCCTGCGGGTGCCATTCCTCCGGGAACGGTCATCGGCGATGGGCACATCAAGATCGCCCACGTCCGTATCGACACGCGCCTGCTGCATGGTCAGGTGGCCACCACGTGGACCAAGCAGATCAACCCCAACCGCATCATCGTGGTCTCCGACGGCGTTGCTCACGACGAGCTCCGCAAGACCATGATCGAGCAGGCTGCCCCTCCGGGAGTCCACGCCAACGTCGTGCCTATCAAGAAGATGGCCGAGGTCGTCAAGGACACGCGCTTTGGCGACACCAAGGCGATGCTGCTGTTCGAGAACCCGCAGGATCTGCTCAGGGCCATCGAGGCCGGCGTCGACATCAAGGAAGCCAACATCGGTTCCATGGCCCACTCCAAGGGCAAGGTCGTCGTCACTAACGCTGTCGCTATGGGCGATGACGATGTCAAGACCATCGAGGCTCTCAAGGCCAAGGGCGTCAAGTTCGAGGTCCGCAAGGTTCCTTCGGATTCCTCCGAGGATCTCGACGCCATGTTGAAGAAAGCTAAGGCCGAACTGGCCGCTCAAGCATAGTAAAGGAGGGTCCGATACATGTCTGCAATCACTATTCTGCTTGTTGCGATTGTCGCGTTGCTTGCCGGTATGGAAGGCATTCTGGATGAGTTCCAGTTCCATCAGCCGCTCGTGGCATGCACGCTTATCGGTCTCGTAACCGGTCACCTTCAGGAGGGCATCCTCCTGGGCGGTTCGCTCCAGATGATGGCCCTTGGCTGGGCTAACGTCGGCGCCGCCGTCGCGCCTGACGCCGCTCTGGCCTCGGTCGCTTCTTCGATCATCATGGTGCTCGCCCTCAATGGTGGCGCCACCGATTCGGCCAAGGCCGTTACCGCCGCCATCGCCGTCGCCGTCCCGCTGTCGGTCGCCGGTCTGTTCCTGACCATGATCTGCCGTACCCTGGCTACCGCTATGGTTCACGGCATGGACGCCTGCGCCGAGAAGGGCGACTTCGCCGGCATCGAGCGTTGGCAGTACGCCGGCATCCTCATGCAGGGTGTTCGTATCGCCATCCCGGCAGTACTTCTGTGCATCATCCCGGCCGAGGCTGTTACCAACGCGCTTAACGCTATGCCCGACTGGCTGTCCGGCGGCATGGCTGTCGGCGGCGGCATGGTCGCTTCCGTCGGTTACGCCATGGTCATCAACATGATGGCCACCAAGGAGACCTGGCCGTTCTTCATCCTCGGCTTTGTCCTTGCTGCCATCCCTCAGCTCACGCTGATCGCCCTTGGCCTCATCGGCATCTCCCTTGCCCTCATCTACCTTGGCCTTAAGGATCTGGCCAAGCAGGGTGGCGGCATGGGCGGTGGCTCCGGTGACCCGCTCGGCGACATTCTGAACGATTACGAGTAGGAGGGGAGTGATACATATGGCAGAGAACAAGATTCAGCTCACCAAGGCTGACCGTAAGAAGGTTTGCTTCCGTCATCAGTTCCTTCAGGGCTCGTGGAACTACGAGCGTATGCAGAACGGCGGCTGGTGCTTCGCAATGATCCCTGCGATCAAGAAGCTCTACACCAGCAAGGATGACCAGATTGCCGCTCTTAAGCGCCACCTGGAGTTCTATAACACCCACCCCTATGTTTCCGCCCCCGTCATTGGCGTTACCCTCGCCCTCGAGGAGGAGCGCGCCAACGGTGCTCCGATTGACGACGTCGCCATTCAGGGCGTCAAGGTCGGTATGATGGGCCCGCTCGCCGGCGTCGGCGACCCCGCCTTCTGGTTCACCCTTCGCCCGATTCTGGGCGCACTGGGCGCTTCCCTGGCCCTGTCCGGCAGCATCGCCGGTCCGCTGCTGTTCTTCTTCGCGTGGAACATCATCCGTTACGCCTTCCTGTGGTACACGCAGGAGTTTGGCTACAAGGTCGGCTCCTCCATCGCCAAGGACCTCTCCGGCGGTCTGATGGGCAAGGTCACCGAGGGTGCTTCCATCCTGGGTATGTTCATCATCGGCGCCCTGGTCGAGCGCTGGGTGTCCATCTCCTTCACCCCGGTCGTCTCCAAGGTCACGCAGTCCGCTGGCGCCTATATCGACTGGGCCAACCTGCCCGCCGGTTCTGAGGGCATCAAGCAGGCATTGACGATGTACAGCTCTGTCGGTGCCAACGCACTCGACCCGGTGAAGGTCACCACGCTTCAGGCCAACCTCGATCAGCTCATCCCCGGCCTTGCCGCCGTGTGCCTGACCCTTCTGGTCTGCAAGCTCCTCAAGAAGAAGGTCAGCCCGATCGTCATCATCCTGGCTCTCTTCGCCGTCGGCATCATCGGTCGCGTCTGCGGCTTCATGTAAGCACGCTTCGGCTTAAGACCGAGAGTTGCTAGGCAAGGGCTTTTGAGCCATTGAAACGGACCGCACCCGGTGGGTACACTGGATGCGGTCCGATTGTTTTTATTGGAGGGCGAGGCGCGTATGGCGCAATCTCAGAACAGCACGGTCGATCTGGCAACGCCGGCAACCTGCCTGATGGGGCTTACCAGTCACGGTAACGTGATGGTGGGCAATAAGGCGTTTGAGTACTATAACGAGCGCAATCCCGAGGATTATATCCAAATCCCGTGGGACGAGGTCGACTATATTGCCGCCGAGGTTTTGCGCGGCACCAAGAAGATTACGCGTTTTGCCATCTTTACCAAAGAGAATGGCCACTTTACGTTTTCGACGCGCAATGACAAGGAAACGCTTCGCGCGGTGCGTAAGTACATTGACGAGGACAAGCTCGTTCGTTCGCCCGACTTTATCGATGTGACGGCCAAGGGCGCCAAGAGCATCCCCTCCGTCATCAAGAACCTTTTCCACAAAGGCAACTAGCCATTAAAGAGCGCCCCCCCTAAAGTGGGACGCGGTTTCCCATGAGGCTCGATCGGGAAAGTGCATCCCGGTTCGAGTGCCGATTGCGGGATGTAGTTTCCGGAACGGGCCCGTTTGGGAAACCGTGTCCCGTTTCGAGTCGAAATTCTGGGACACAGTTTCCCAGCGAGGTCCCATGGGGAAAGTCTGACCCAGAATTTGCCTGGATAGTGGGACGCACTTTCCGGAGGGCTGTTCCACCGCAACTTCGAAGAGTGGCTACACGCTGCATCACAACGTGTAAATCTGCTACACTAGTACAACATGCCTCCGTAGCTCAGGGGATAGAGCACCGCTCTCCTAAAGCGGGTGTCGACGGTTCGAATCCGCCCGGGGGCACCAGAAGATTATAACGGCGTCGCGAGAGCGGCGCCGTTTCTGGTTTGTGGGAGCTGCCGACGGATTAGGACCGTCGACACCCGCGTCACCAATTTCCCCGCGGGGGGGGAGTTTTCGAATCAGCCCGGGGACACCAGAGATTGATCGAGCCCGGTACACCGTCACGGTACCGGGCTCTTCTGGTTCATGTCATGTCAAAAACGAAGCGCCCGCTTGCTGGGGGAGCAAGCGGGCGCCTGTGAGCGAATATGTTTGCGGCGGGAGCCGTAATGGGCGGTGGGGCGGCGACTAGTTGGTCGTACCGGAATCGTCGCCCGTGCTCGTGCCCGAGCCAGAGCCCGAACCCGAGCCAGAAATCGAAACCGTCAGCGTAATCGTGCTGTCGGTGGACTGCTTGCCGGTGGGGGAGACGCCCGTAACGGTGGCATCCTCGTTACCGCTCACGGGATTGCCGTTCTGGTCACAGAAGCCAATGTTATAGAAACCGGCGTTGTTGAGCGCGGTAACGGCGGCGGAAATGCTCTTGCCGTATAGGTTGCCCGGGACGGAGGCCTTGCCGGACTTCTTGGCAATGACGACAGTGATCGTGGCGCCGGGCTTCTGCTTGCCACTGGGGTTCCAGCTAATGACGGTGCCCTCGGTGACGGAGTCGTTCTCCTGGTAGCTGACGTCGACGCCAAAGCCTGCCATATCGAGGGCGTTGCGCGCCTGGGCCTCGGTCATGTCGGTCAGGTCGGGGACGGACGTGGTATCCGGGCCGCTCGAGACCTTGTACGAGATGGTCGTGCCCTTCTCGACTTCCTTACCGGCTTCGGTGCCCTGCTCAAAGACCTGGCCCTCATCGGCCTCGTTGGCCTCCTCGGAGGCGTTGCCCTTCAGGCCAACGCTTGCCAGCGCGGCTTCTGCCTGGTCCTTGGTCAGGCCGACCAGCCGGGGAACCTCGACCTTCTCGGAGGGCTTGGGGCCCTTGGAGATTACCAGGTTCACCTTGGTGCCCTTGGCCTTCTTGGTTTTGCCGTTGGGCGTCTGCTCGGCGACCTTGCCCTCGTCGATATCGTCGTTGTAGCTTTGGTCGATGGTGCCGACCTCGAGGCCGGCTTCCTTGATCTGCTCGACGGCAGTCTGCTGGTCCTTGCCTAGCACATCGGGCACGGTGACCTGCTCGCCGCCAAAGAGTCCTGTGGCAAAGGCCACCACGATACCGATGACGGCAACGGCTGCCACCACGGCGGCGATGATCTTGTTTTTGTTGGATTTGGGCTTTTCGACCTCGTAGGAGCCGGTGGAGCCCGAAACCGAGCTACGGGCGGTATTCTGGCCGCTCACGCCCGAGACGGGACGCACCATGGTGCGCGTCTGATCGGAAAGCTCGCGAGTCTTGGTGGCGCCCAGCTCACCGGGGGCACCGATGATGCGCGTGGGCTCCGAGATGTTGACGGCACGGCCCGACAGGTAGCTGTTGAGCACCTGACGCAGCTCGTCGGCGGTCTGGAAGCGGTTTGCCGGGTCCTTCTCCATGCACTTGAGGATGATGCGCTCAAGGTCGGCGTCGACACCGGAGTTGATCTGGCTCGGCGGAATAGGCAGCTCGTTGACCTGCTTGAGTGCGACCGAGATAGCGTCGTCACCGTCAAAGGGAACGCGGCCGGTGGCGCACTCGTACATCACGACGCCCAGCGAGTAGATATCCGAGGTGGGGCCGAGGTCCTGACCACGGGTCTGCTCGGGGCTGACGTAGTGGGCGGTTCCCAGCACGTTGTTGTCTTGCGTGAGGTGGCTGTTCTTGGCGCGCGCGATGCCAAAGTCCATCACCTTGATGTTGCCGTCGGGCAGCACCATGATGTTCTGCGGCTTGATGTCGCGGTGGATGATCTCGTGCTTGTGGGCGACCGAAAGCGCGGAGCTGATCTGCGAGCCGATCTGGGCGACCTTCTTGGGGTCGAGGGCGCCGTGGCTCTTGATGCCGCTCTTAAGGTCGGTGCCGCGCAGGTACTCCATGACGATGTAATAGGTGTCGCCGTCCTTGCCCCAATCGTAGACGCCCACGATATAGGGGGAGGAGAGACCGGCTGCTGCCTGGGCCTCCTGCTTAAAGCGTGCGGCGAAGGTTGCGTCGCCAGCATACTGCGGCAGCATGATCTTGACGGCTACCGTGCGGTCGAGGACCTGGTCCTGCGCACGGAAGACGGTCGCCATGCCGCCTGTCCCCACCTTATCCTTGAGGAGGTATCTTCCCCCGAGGACCCTCTGTTCCATTCCTGCTCCTAACATAACTATTCGCTCAACGATGTGTGTAGTACCTACGATGTGGCCGCTGGGGCCGTGTGGCGCGTTGCCGCTAACTCTTCGGCCGCGGCGCGCCTCGGGTGACCGATTCGATCATGGGCATCACGCTCCCTGTGCGGCGAGCGCTGCGGTCAGGACGATGCCGGCAATCTTGGCCGCCTTGACGTCGTGTTTGTCGTAATCCTCCAAGGCCACCGAGATGGCGACCGTGGGTGAATCGTAAGGTGCAAAGCCAACGAACATCGAGTTGACGTTGGTGCCGCCGATCTCGGCCGAGCCGGTCTTGCCGGCGACCTTGACGCCGGGGACCTGGGCATCGGTGCCGGTACCGGACTGGACGACGGCGAGCATGGCCTGCTTGACCTGGTCGGCCGTGGCGGAGCTGACGGCCTGACCCAGCGAGCGGGACTGCGTGGTCTTGACCACGGTTCCGTCCGGGGCGAGTACCTGGGCTACAAAGTACGGGTCCATGACCACGCCACTGTTAGCGATGGCGGCGGCAATCACGGCGTTTTGCATGACGGTGGTCTGCGGGCCGGGCGTGTGGTCCATGCCGACAGGCTGGCCGGCGCCGGCCCAGGCGGTCTCCCACTCGGTCATGAGCGACGGGTCGGCCATGATGGAGGCCGCGGAGGTCAGGTCCTGGCCGAGCTTTTGGCCGTAGCCAAAGGCGTTGGCAAACTGCACGAGCGTGTTTGCGCCAACTTCGTTTGCCACCTGGCCAAAGACGACGTTGGAGGACACGGCAAAGGCCTGCTGCAGGCTGATGGTGCCGTAGCTCTCGTTGGCATAGTTGGTGACCGGTGCGTTGCCGATGTCCATGGAGCCGGGCGCCTGGTAGGTGCTGGTAAGGCTGGCGGTACCGGTCTCGAGTGCCGCGGAAAGCGTAACGACCTTAAACGTGGAGCCCGGCGTGTACAGCGCGTCCATGGCGCGATTGTACATGGAGCCGTCCTCGCCGCCGCCCGCCTGCAGCAGGGCGTCGATGTTGGTGTTGTCATAGGTGGGCGAGCTGGCGCATGCGAGCACCGCACCGGTACGCGGGTCGATGACCACTACAGCGCCCTTAAAGCCCTTGAGCGCCTGCTCGGCCGCCGTCTGGATACGCGAGTCGATGGTGAGCTTGGCGGTGTTGCCCGGCTGGGTCTGGCCCGCGAGCGAAGCGATGGCGTTGTTCCAGCTGGAGTAATCCTTAGAGCCGGTGAGCGTGTCGTTCATGACACTCTCGATGGCGGTGGTGCCATACTGCTGGCTCACGTAGCCAACCACGTGCGCTGCCAGGTTGCCGTTGGGGTAGGAGCGTACGTAGGTGCCGTCCTCCTGCTGCAGCGACTCGGCCAGCGTCACGCCGTCGGACGTGATGATGGAACCGCGCTGGATGTACTTGGAGCGGGCGATAGTGTGGTTGTTGGTCGGCATATCCTGATAGTCCTTGGCCTTGATGACCTGGACATAGGTGAGGTTGCCGATAAGGATGGCGAACAGTGCCGTAAAGGCGAGCACCGCACGGGTTAGACGGTTGGCGAGCGCAACGCGGCCGAGCACACCGGATTCAGGCGTGTCGAGCAGGCGACGGCGCATGCGCGAGCCGACGGAATGGCTGCCGCTGCCGTAGGAAGACGAGGTGGCAAAGCGCGTGCCCGTCGGGGCGGCGGCAGATGCGACCTGATCATCGGTGATGGCGGCCATAGTGCCGGTGCCGGTAAGCTCGGCCTCGCGTCCGGTCGCTTCGTCACCGGCGCGCAGCAGGAGCGCGACGATGATAAAGCTTGCCAGCAGCGAGGAACCGCCCTGGCTCATAAAGGGTAGGGTGACGCCGGTCAGCGGGATCAGGCGGGTAACGCCGCCCACGATTAAAAAGGCCTGGAAGCTGATGGCGGCCGTAAGGCCCGTGGCGCTAAAGGCGGCGAGGTCGGATTTAGCGCGGGCAGCCGTGGTGAGGCCACGCACGGCAAAGAGCATAAACAGGATGAGCACGGCGCCGCCGCCCAAAAGGCCCATCTCCTCGCCGATGGCCGAGAAGATAAAGTCGGACTCGACGACAGGGATGTTGTTGGCCATGCCGTTGCCGATACCAACACCGACCAGACCGCCATCGGCAAGCGAGAAGAGCGACTGGACGATCTGGTAGCCCTGGCCCTGGGCGTCCTTAAACGGATCGACCCAAACCTGGAAACGCACCTGAACGTGAGACAGGAACTTGTAGGCGCCCACGGCTCCAACGGCTAAGAGCGCAAGGCCGATAACGACATACGAGAATCGTCCCGTGGCAACGTAGAGCATCAGCAAGAAGATGGTGTAGAACAGCACGGCCGAACCCAGATCGCGTTCGAAGACGACGACGAGCAGGCACACACCCCACACGGCAAACAGCGGCAGCAGCAGTCGCAGGCGAGGGATCTTAAAGCCCAGGATCTTGCGGTTGGAGATGGAGAGCAGCTCGCGGTTCTCGGCCAGGTACCCGGCCAGGAACAGCACGATAAAGACCTTGGCGAACTCGCCGGGCTGGATGGTAAAGCCCGCGATGCGAATCCACAGCTTGGAGCCCGAGATCGTGGTGCCGATAAAGATGGGCAGCATCAGCAGGATGATGCCGATGATGCCAAAGGTGTACTTGTAGCGCATGACTACGTCGAGGTTCTTAACCAACGCGAGCGTTCCCACCATCAGGGCCACCGAGACAAACAGGATGATGAGCTGTGAGATGGCGAGAGCGGGGGCGAGACGCGTCACGAACGTGATGCCGATGCCCGAAAGCACAAAGACAATGGGCAGGATGGCGGGGTCGGCACCGGGCGCCAAGATGCGCACGGCAATGTGGGCCGCGGCAAAGGCGGCAAAGAGGCCGATCGGTACGGCGAGCGTCTCAAAGGAGATGGCAGCGCCCGCGGTGAGGACGTACATCGCATACAGCAGGATGACGGGGAACGCCGAGGCGATGAGCAAGAGCAGCTCGGTGTTGCGGCGACTCATAAGCGGCACTCCCTTTCTAGTTCTTTTCGGAGGCTTCGGCCTCGGCGGACTGTTCGGCGGTTTTCTCGGAATCTGATTCGGAGGTCGATCCCTGGTCGGTGTTGTCGCGAATCGTTTGCGCGTCGATCACCTGGCGGGTCTGCTCCTCGTCGATCTGGTGGCGGTACTTGGATATCGTGTCCTGCGCATCGTCGACACTTGTTTGCGGAATGCCCGCCTTGAGGCGGTTTTGCGTGTCTTCGGGCAGGTCGGACAGCTTGATACTGGTTTCGCTTTCGAGCCAGTGGAGCTTGAGTCCGAGCGGCTTGCCGGGCAGGCCGCGCCAGACGGCGACATTGCCCTGGTAGGTACCCAGGTAGTACGAGCCGGTGACACCCGTGTAGGCCCAGATGGCAGCCGCCAGCACCAAGACGAGACCTAAGACGACGCCGATGGTGACGTTGCGGCGACGCACGCGTTGCGCCTCGCGCATAACGCCATCGTCAACCAGGTCAACGACTACTACGGTCACGTTGTCGTGGCCGCCGGCGGCAAGCGCCGCGTCCACTAGGTTGTCGACGCAGATTTGCGCGGTTGAGGACTGTTCTCGATATCGCTATCAGGAATCATGCTCGAAAGGCCGTCGGAGCACAGGATCAGGCGGTCGCCTTCCTCGATATGCAGAGTGAAGTGGTCGGCATACATGGCGGGGTCCGAGCCCAGCGCACGGGTGATGACCGAACGGTTGGGGTGGACGCGAGCCTCGTCTGCCGTGATCTCGCCGGCGTCCACGAGTTCTTCCACATAGGAGTGGTCGCGGGTGACGCGGATGAGCGTGCCCTCGTGGAGCAGGTAGGCGCGCGAGTCGCCCACGTGGGCGATGGCGAGCGTGTCGTTTTCGATATAGGCGCAAGTGGCTGTGCAGCCCATGCCGGGCTTGCCCAGGCCATTCAAGGCGGCCTCGATTACGGCGGCGTTAGCGGCCTCGACGGCTGCCGCCAGGCGTGCGGCGTCGGCGGACTGCGGGGCCGTCTTGGCAATAGTCTCAACGGCGATGGAAGAGGCTACCTCGCCGGCAGCGTGACCGCCCATGCCGTCGCATACGCAAAAGAGCGGCGACTGCACCAGGTAGGAATCCTCATTGTGCGGGCGCACGCAGCCAACGTCGGAGCGGGCGCCCCACATGAGTTGCGTGGTGGTGCCGGCATCATAGGTCGAGTCGGTCTCGATGCGCTCCTCGGTCAGGGGCTCAAAGCTCATGGTCGACCCGGGGTCTTTGAGCTTGGCCTCAACGGCGGCAACGTCGATTTCGGCTGTGTCACCGGGAGAGACGGTGTCGGTCTCGGCGTTTGATTCGGAATCGCCGGTGTCCGGGGAGTCGGGCTCCTCGGACACGCGGGCGGTCGACTCGTCGTCTTGCGGGCTGACGTCTATAGACTCGGGCGCCGGCGTAGACACGGGCGCAACCTCGGATGCCGGGGCTATGGGAAACGCCGGCGCGGCGGGCTCGGGTGCCGCAAACACCGCAGCGCTCTCGTTGATTGCCGCGGCGACGGGCTCTGCAAAGTGAGCCGGCGCCGGGGTTGCTTCGGACGCTGTGGGCTGTTCCGCAGCATGTGCGCCGATGGGCGCCGCTACGGCATTCTCTTCGTCCTCGTTATCGGCGAGATCCGAAATATCATGCGTTACATGCGAAAGAGGCAGGGAGAACACGGTGTCCTCGGGCTCCACGGGCGCGGAGCCCGCCGGAGCGGCGTGGGCCGGCGCAGCTGTGGCGGCAGCCGGTGCCTCGGTCATGGTTGCGGACTTGTTCTCCTCGTCGATCATCGACGGTTCACCTTCATGACCACGTCGCCAATCTGGACTTCGTCGCCCTCACGCAGCGTCGCGGGCTCCACGAGCTGGCGGCCGTTGACGAGCGTGCCGTTAAGCGAGTTGAGGTCCTCGATGATGAGCGCCGGGCCCTGCAGCGAAAAGCGCGCATGCGAGGCCGAGACGAACGGTTCGTTGATGCAGATGTCCGAAGATGGCGAGCGACCGACGATGACGGGGCCGAGCATGTCTACGTGGATGCCGCGGATACCGCGCGGGCCCTTGTCCACATCGATCGTCCAGATAGCCGAGTCGCGGCGTTGTCCGCGCACAAGTCCCACGCCGGTCTTCATGACGGCGAACAGGAAGATATAAAGCAGGGCGACCAGGACGATGCGGCCTGCAAAAAGGACGATATCGATGTTCATAAGCGACTATCCCCTAAATTCAAAGGTGCTCAGGCCAAACGTCAGTAGATCGCCGTTGCGCAGCGGGCAGCGCGTAATGCGGCGGTTGTTGACGAGCGTGCCGTTGGTGGAATTGAGGTCCTCGATCGACCAATCCGAGCCCGTAAAGGTGAGCTGGGCGTGGCGGCGCGACACGTTGGGGTCGCGCAGGGCAATGTCGGAAACTGAGCGCTCGCGACCGATGGTCACCTGTGCGGAGGTGATGCTATGGCTCTCGCCGCTCACGACGTCGACGAGCTGGGCGAGCGGGCGCTGCGGGGCGCGAGTGCTCGCCATGTTGGAGGCGATACCGGCTGCGGCGCCTAGGCCCACGGCGGCACCGGTCGCGGCGGCTCCGCCCATGCCGGCAAGCGCGTCGCGCGAGACGGTCTGCGGCACCGGGATAGGAGCGGCGGGGTCGGGGACGCTAGGCGCGAAGGGATCTGCCACGGCAAGCGGGTCGGGAGCGGCGGCGCGAGGCGTCGGCTGCTGCTGGGGCATGGCGGCGGGGCGCTGCTGCTGCGGGGCAGCAAACTGCTGCTGGCCGGCGCGCGGGGCGCTGGCGGCACGGCTT
>URZR01000033.1 GCA_900552425.1 uncultured Collinsella sp.
AGCCGGCACGCAGATTGAGCAGTGGATCGTGCGGAGCAATGCCCAACTCGGCCGCTTGCTCGGCGTTAGCGCGAACGGCCTCGACCGTACGGTAGCCAACCGAGACAATCGGCGTTCCGCCAACACGCTCGACCTCGGCAAAAATCGACTTGTCCTCAAGATCGGCCGTCAACAGCTCACGGTATGTATCAAACGGCACAAAGATGTTTTCCTCAAAGATGGGCTCGCCGTCGGCCGTACGCACGCGCTTAATGTGCAGTAGCAGCGCGTCCTTCTGCAGGCCAAAGAACTCCATCTCGTTTTGGCGCGCCGGAACAATCTGACGATCGATCACATGTGCGCCCGCCTTCATGCCGTTGTCGGCACACAGCGCGGTAAACGTCTGCAACGTCGAGGCGTGGAACTGGCGGTTGATGTGCGGCGTGGAGACAAAGGTGCCGCGGCCCTGCTGCTTAACCAGGTAGCCATCGGAGCACAGCTCCTCAACGGCGCGACGCACCGTAATGCGGCTTACCTCGTACTGCTCGGCAAGCTCAAGCTCGGACGGGATACGCTCCTTGGGTGCATAAACACCTTTCTCGATCGCATCCTTGATTTCGTCGTAAATCTGCTGGTAAAGTGGTGCATTTTTGGGTGCGGGCATATCTGATCACTCTTATCAAAATAGCGAAATAACTAATACGTATATAACGTCTAGTTTCATGTTACCTCATATTGATAAAACGATACACCCCACCTACCAAAAAGCGACAGCTTCATTTTGGTAGGTTTTATCTGGTCAAACGAGAGCCCCTCGAAAGCAACGGGGCTTTCGGGGGGCTCATTCGAATGGGCTGCGCTTGACCGGCAAAAAGCCAAAACCCTACTTGCCGTCATCCTGCTGCAGGCTGTCCTGCTCGCTGAGGCGCGCCTGCCTGCTGGCCATGCGTGCGGGCTTGTCGGGATCGGGAACGGCCGTGGGCATGGGCTCGTCGACATGACCACCCCACCAGCCGCCCACAAAGCTGAGCGTGTGGAACACGTTGATCACGGCACCGGGATCAATGTCGCACACTAGCTTGATAATGTCCTGGCTCTCGTAGGTCGAGACAACGGTGTGCAGCAGGTACATCTTTTCACGGCTGTATCCGCCGATGACCTCGGCGCAGCTAATACCATGCTGAAAATGGTCAACATAGGCGGTCATGACCTCGTCTGCCTTGCGCGTTGTGATCTGCAGCGTCACACGGTCGTAGCGATGATAGAAGCTGTCGATGGTCTTGGTCGAAATAAACTGGAACACTATGGAGTACGCCGCGTTATCCCAGCCAAACATAAAGCCAAAGATCGCCAGGATAAAGCAGTTGAAACCAAAGATGACGCCCCAAATGGTCTTGCCCGTGTGGTTGGAGACCCACAGCGCGATAAAGTCGGTGCCACCGGTAGATGCGCCGGACTTAAGCGCGATGGCAGCGCCCAGACCCGAGACCACGCCGCCAAAAATGATGAGCATGATCTTGTCACCCAAAAACGGCGCGAAGTGAAAGACGTTGAGGAACAGCGACGAGAGCACGACCTGCATCATCGAGAAGATGACGAAACGCTTGCTAATGCCGCTCCAGCATAGGAGCGCCACGGGGATGTTGAGCGCGAGCATACCGAGCGAGATGTCGATGTGAACGCCGCCGAGCGAGGTAACGCGATCGAGCAGGACCGCGACGCCGGTAAGGCCGCTCGGAAGCAAGTCGGCGGGCCGAATGAACGCCTGAATCAGAAATGTCTGGAGAACGGCAGAAATCGTGACCGCCGCCGCGGTAATGGCGCGGCGGACGATGGTGAGGCGGCCGAGCACGAGCACGCGGTCCGTGAGCTGATCGATGGCGTTCGCCACGTAGGCTCCTTTCGAAGGCAGATGTAATTGTGGGGCATGCCGGCGATTGTAGCATGGAGCGCGAGAGGACGCTTCAATTCACCCTCTCTCGACAACCATCAGAAGGACCGTGAGGCCGCTCAAAAGAAAAACGCCGTGAAGAGAGCGATCCCTTCACGGCGAATTCGGCATTTGCCCAGATAAAACCTGCCAAAATAAACCTGTCCCTAAATGGCAGGTAGGATGTCGGTCAGGTTGTCGATGACAACGTCGGCGGCGGACTGATCCAGGTTGACGCCCTCGTGCGGACGCAGTGCCAGGACGCGGGCGCCGGAGCGCTTGCCGGCCTCGATACCCAAAGGCGAGTCCTCGATAACCAGGCACTCGGCGGGGTCA
This sequence comes from uncultured Collinsella sp., assembly GCA_900552425.1. Taxonomy (GTDB): domain Bacteria; phylum Actinomycetota; class Coriobacteriia; order Coriobacteriales; family Coriobacteriaceae; genus Collinsella. Next base: position 2,246 of record URZR01000033.1, read on the forward strand.
ACTCCCAGCGCCTTCATGGCACGCAGGTAGATCTCGGGGTCGGGCTTAAACGCACTGCACTCGTGACCGCTGATGGTGTAGTCCAGCACGTCGGCGATACCGGCAATCTCCACCAGCTCGTCAATGAGCTCGCGATAGGACGAGCTCGCGATGGCGCACTTCACGCCGCGCTCGTGCAGCTTGCGCATCACCGGCTCCGTCTGCTCGTTGAGAAGCTCGGCATACGGAACGGGGTGGTCCGGGCTGTAGACCTGCTTGTACTCCACGCGCAGGCGCTCGCGCAGCTCAACATCGTCGGGCACCAGCGCCTTCCAAATGGCGGGCTCGTTAGACCCCGAAAGATCGGGGATCTCGTCAAAGTGGAAGCCCTTCTCTTCCATAAATGCCACGCGGCGACGGTTGTAGAACCACTCGGTATCGACCAGCACGCCGTCCATGTCAAACAGCACTGCCTTGATCATACGCATCTCCTCCCACCTGCCAAAAAGGGACAGGTTTATTTTGGTAGGTTTAATCTGGGGTTTTGCGACACGACAGACACGCCCTCCCCAGAGCAAAAAAGGGGACGGGGCGCAAACCCCATCCCCTCTCAATCAACCCGTAAGGTCTACTTACTTGTGATTAGTAGGAAAGCTTCCACATGTAGCGACGCATGGTCAGCGGGTGCTGACGGGCCTCGGCGATCTGGTTGCCGTACTCGCGCATAACGGCGAGGTGCAGCAGCGGGTTGAAGTAGGTGATGACGCTCGCGGGCACGGCGTCAGCCAGGCCGTAGTCCTTGGAGTCGATCAGAGCGACCTTGGCGCCCATGCGCTCAAGGAAGGTGAGGGCGCGGGCGTCCATCGGACGGGTAGCGCCATCGGACATGAAGAAGACGTAGGGCTTACCCTCGGTGGAAACCTCGAACGGGCCGTGGAAGTACTCGCCGGTGTTGTAGGCGGCGGCGTCGATCCACTGCATCTCGGTGAACAGGAAGGCGGCGTGAGAGTAAGCCATCTTCTCGGAGGCACCGGAGGCCATGAAGTAGATCATCTTGTCGTCCTTGAAGTCCTCGGCGAACTTCTTGGCGAGCTTCTTGCAGTGCTGAGCGGCGTTCTCGCAGAGATCGAAGACGTTGGTGAGGCCGGTGATCATGTCCTCGTAGTGGTCATAGCCCTCGGTCTGCTGAAGGATCTCGAGAGCAAGAGCGATGGCGTAGCCGGGCTTCTCGCACTTGGCAGCGTAGTTGGCGTGGAAGCCGTGAACGATGACGTGGTCGGCGTCGACGGTCAGAGCGGAGCCAGCCTTGTTGGTGAGGGAGACGACCGGGCAGTTGTGCTTCTTGGCGGTCTTGTTGGCCTCGACGGTCTCGGGCGTGGAGCCACCGAGGGAGCAGGTGATCACGAAGGTGTGCTCGTTGACCCAGGAAGGCGTGTCGTAGTTGAACTCGTTAGCGGTGAAGATCTGAACGTTCAGCTTGTCCGTGTTGTTGGCCAGGAAGTACTTGGCGGGGTAAAGGTCGGACATGGAAGCGCCGCAGCCGACGAAGGCGACGCTGTGGATCTCGTGGTTGGACAGGACGTCAGCGACGATCTGCTTAGGGAGGTTAAGGTCGATCTCGTACATCTGACACATTCCTTTCGATTTTTGCGGCGCCACATTGCCGGGCGCTCGCAGGGTTACCGTGATTTGGACCGAGTCGCCGGCCCGTTGAGGATGTGACAAAGGAACTGTCCCTTTGACACATTTAGGGATGGAAGCCTGCCTGGGGTATGGGATGCCAGGCAGGCCCCCGGGGGAAAGCGATTAGGCGCTTGGTCGCGACTAGGCCAGGATGCCGGCCGCGGAGAGGGCGATGCCGCCCACGATGGCGATCACGAGAAGCCAACCGGTGTTGACGTTCTTCTTGATGAGCCAGTACATAAGGCCAGTGAGGCCAAGGGAAATCATCTGGGGCATCATGCCGTCCAGGATGTCCTGGATCACGACGGTGCCCTCAGCGAACTGCAGCGGGGTGGTGGCGCCGATCAGCGTAGCGATCATGCCGCCCACGGACATAAGACCCACGATGCCGCAGACATACATGAGCTTCTCCATGAGGTCGCCGCCCTGAAGCTTGCTCAGGTACTCGTGTCCGCCCTGATAGCCCATCTTGGCTGCGAACCAAGTGATCAGCACAGAGGGGACGATGGAGATGAGCATAGCCAGGATCGGGCCCATGATGGAGCCCTGCTGAGCCAGCTGAACGCCCAGGCCAAAGGCGATAACGCGGATGGTGCCCTGGAAGAAGGAGTCACCGATGCCGGAAAGCGGACCCATGAGGGAGGTCTTGACCGCGTTGATCGAATCGGGATCGAAGTTCTCGGGATCCTTGGCGTACTCCTCCTCCATGGAGGCGGAGAGGCCCAGGATGAAAGCGCTCGTCTGCGGGGTGCAGTTGTAGAACGCCATGTGACGGTGGTAAGCCTCTTTCTTAGCAGCGAGCTGCCTGGGGTCGGACTCATCCGGATAGAGGCGATCGAGCGTGGGAACCATGCCGTAGAGGAAGCCCATGTTCATCTGACGCTCGTAGTTCCAAGAGGCCTGGATGGCCCAGGAGCGCCAGAAGAACTGGCTGACCTTCTTGTTCAGGGACACGTCCTTGGTTGCGGTTGCCATAGTGTGTTCCTCCTTAGTCTTCGTCGTCTTCGAGCGGATCGTAGTCGGAATCGACACCGGCGGCTGCATGGGAACCGTTGAACTTGAAGCCCATGAAGACGACAGCCAGGCACACACCGATCAGAGCGACCGCGATGACGGACAGGTTGAGGTAAGCGGCGAGCAGGAAACCGATGAACAGGAACGGAGTCATACCCTTCTTGATCATCATGGTGAGCAGCAGGGCCAAGCCGTAGGCAGTCATGATCTTGGTCGAAACGTTAAGACCAGTGGACAGCCACTCGGGAACCATGTTGACGATGGCCTGAACCAGGTCGGTGCCAACAAAGACGGCCAGGAAGATCGGCAGGAAGTACATGATGGCGTACAGACCGGAGCCGGCGCAGATGTGCATACGGTAGGCGGTCTTGAACTTTCCGTTATCGATCGCGCTATCTGCCACATGGGTGAGGGCGGCGATGATGGAACGGAACACGATGCCGAGGAGCTGACCCAGGACGGCGACCGGGATGGCGATCGTCATGGCGGTCTCGGCAGAAGCATCGGTCAGGCACGCAAAGGCAGCGGCCACGATGCCGCCCAGGACCATATCGGGCGGAACGGCGGCGCCGACCTGCACCAGGCCCATGGACACGAGCTCGACGGCGGCACCGACGGCAAGGCCGGTGGGCACATCGCCCAACAGCAGACCGACGAGCGTAGCGCCAACGAGGGGCTGCTCGAAGTTAAGACGACCGAGCAGGCGGGAGTCCCACATGCAGAACACGCCGACGAGGCCGACGAGCACCGCACTGATGAACGTATTCATACCCTTCTCCTTTCAGTCAGGCAAAAGCCTGGTTGATTACAGCTTGGCGTCGATGTCGACGCTCTGATACGTAGGGGTCTGCTGGACGTAGAGCTTGATGCCCATGTCGAGCAGCTGGTTGACGTCGGCCTTCTGGGTGGCGTCGAGGAAGACGGAGCTGTCCTTGCCGCCAATCTGATCGGCACCGTCGTGGTTGGCGGTGGCGCCCAGGTTGATGGCGTCGAGCTTGTAGCCCTGGCAGAACTGCAGCATCTCGGCCGTGTTGCCAAAGACGAACATGACGCGCTCGCCGAGGGTGTTGAGCTTGTCCATCTTGGCGAGGGCACGCTCGACGGTGAAGACGTTCAGGCGCACGCCCTGGGGCTTGGCCAGCTTAAGAGCGCCCTTCTTGATGTCATCGTTGGCGGCAGCGTTGTCGACGACGATGATGCGCTCGGCCTGAACCTTGGTGGTCCAGGTAAAGACGACCTGGCCGTGCAGCAGACGGTAGTCAAGACGTGCGAGGACGATCTTGGCGGGGCCGGAGCTGTGACGGGACGCCTTGGCCTTCTTAGTGGGGGCCGCGGCAACCTCGACCGGTGCGTTGGGGTTGGTCAGACCGGTGCGGGCCTCGTTGATAAGGGCCGCGAGCTCGGCACCCTTGACGGGGGCGGGGCTCATAGCGAGCGTCAGTGCCAGCGGAATGTTGAAACCGCTGACAACCGTGAACTTCGTGCCGTTCTTGGAAAGCTCGACCATGCTGTTGTTGACCGAGCTGCCGAGCATATCGGTCAGCACATAGACGGTGTCATCCGCGTTGAACGTGGCGATCATAGCCTCAACCTTATTGGTGATGGGCTCCTTGTCGTCACGAGCAAGCGACACGACGTGGACGTTCGACACATCGCCGAGAACCATCTCGAGCGTGTCTTTGGCGCCTGCGGCCAGGCCGCCATGAGATGCGAGAATGATCTGATTCATCTTGCCTCCTCCTTTTCGTTATGGTCATTATAACGTCTTATACGTTGAGGATATTGCTAATTAGTATAAAGACCGTTCGCGGGTGAAAATCGACCGTTGACGGGTTTAACGTACTTGAAACGTTGGGGCTGGATAGACCGGCGCTGGCTGGATAACCCCAGGTCAGACCCTGCACGCAACCCCCTATCGCACGAAGTACCAGGGGCTTTCCTGCACGGTGGGCTCCAGCGCGATGCCGGTGCGTTCCTTAAACAGATCCATGTCCTGCGATTTCTCCGTCCACCACGCGTTGGGCTTAAAGGTCATGCTCTCAATGACATGACCGACAAACACACTGTTGCGTAGCTTGGAGAAGTCGGTGTTCATGATCAGGATGGACGCGAGCACCAGCACGATGCCCAGAACCTTGATCGCGCCGGCGGGCTCGGCGTAGACACCAATGCCCAGCAGTACGGTGACGACTGTCTCGAATGACATGACGACGGGAACTTTCGACGTCTCGAGCCCCATGGACAGACCCTGCATATATAAGATGTAAGCCACGGCTGTGGGGATGAGTCCAAAGCCAAGGAACAGCAGCAGCAGCTGTGGCGACATTGCCGCGGCGACATCTGGCCACGGAGCCGCGATAGCCGCCATAACCGCACCGCCAAAAACAAAGCCCCAAAACGTGACAGCCAGCGGGTGGACCGTCTTGGTTGCTATTCGGCTAAACACCGCGAGCGACGCACCACAAAGGCCTGCAATCACGCCCGACGTGACGCCCCAAACCGAAAAATGAAAACCGGAAAGGTCGCCATTGGTCACTGCAAGCACGCAGCCAACGATGTTAAAGACAATGGCAACGAGCTTGTTGGGGGTCACGTCCTCGCGATAAAGCACGCGGCCGAGCATGACGCCAAACACCGGCGAGGTGTAGAGCAGCACCGAGGCCGTGGACATGCCCACTTCGCCCATGCACTCGTAATAGCAGGTGTTGGCGGCGGCCAAACCGACGATACCGACAAGCGCGCAGGAAACAAGCTCTTTAGGGCTTGCCTTGAACAGGGTCAGCGGGCCCTGAACCACGGTAGACCCCTCACCCGGACGGCAGCCCATAAACATCAGGACCGGCGCCAAGATAAGCGCTCCGACCAACAAGCGAAAGGCAGCCATGCTCTGGGACGAAACGCCCATGGCCGAGATGCCGTTTACAAAGATTCCGATGCTGCCCCACATAAGCGCGGCGATCAGCACCAGCACATAGCCCAGATTGCTCCTCTTCAACGCAGCCTCCTCAGTATTATTTCCAATATGTTTCATGCTACGTTATAGTCGTTATATACATTTTTCAAGGCACAAATCGGCGAACGAGGAAATGATTCCCAGGAGTGTCCCCAAGTGCCGGCACAAAAGGAACGTCCCCAAGTGCCAACCACGGCAACGCCGACGTTTTGGCAATGTCAGCGAGCGCCCGTCATTTGAGCCAAGGTGCCGTGAAATGAAAAGGCGCTGACCTTCTGGTCGCGCCTTTGAAATTGAACGGCAGATTGGCCAAATGCCGGGTGCGCAGCGTCGGCCGGTCCGCCGTTCGGTAGAACGGCGGAACCAATATCCCCTAGTAGTCCAGCTTCCACATGTAGCGGCGCGTCATGTAGTCCTTGTGGGTAACGGCAGAGAGCGCACGCATGTAGACGTTGTTGAGGATCGGGGCAAAGATCAGGTGGTTGAAGTATTCGCTCACGCTGTCCTTGATGTCGTTGAGGCCGAGCTCCTTGGCATCGAGCTGGTAGACGCGCTCGCCACCGTACTGATTGACAAAACGGATGCCGCGCTCGTCGTTGCAGCGGCTGCGGCCGACGCTGATGAGCTGGAACAGCGAGGTGCGCTTGTCCAGGATCTCGAAGGGGCCGTGGAAGAAGTCGCAGGTGTTGATGGTGCAGGAGTCGATCTGCAGCATCTCCTGCACGTTGCAGATGCTAAAGACGTAGGCGGCACCAAAGAGCGGGCCCTGAGCCATAACGTTGATGCAGGGCTTGTCGGCGTTCTGCTCGGCCCACTTGGCTGCGAGCGGACGGGTGTACTCGACGGCCTTGCGATAGATGGGATCGACCAGGTCGAAGGCGGCCATAGCGGTCTCGTACTCGGCATAGCCCTCGGTCTGCTGCGTGAGCTCCATGGCGATCATGGTCACGACGGCGGAGTTGGTGCGGCCCATGCAGGACTCGTCGACGGCCAGGCTGTCGTACTGAATCTTGTAGTCGCAGACCTCGGTGAGGGCGGACTCGTCAACATAGATGGCGATGGTGCTGGCGCCGTGGTTCTTGGCGACCTGGGCGGCGACGATGGTCTCCTTGGTGCCGCGCATGGACACGACGACGGCCAGGGTGTTCTCGTTGACGTAGGCAGGCGTGGCGTGCACGAACTCGTTGCTGGTGTAGCTGGAGCTCACGACCTGCGTGGCCTCGTGCTCCATAAAGTACTGGGCAGGATAGTTGCCGCCGTTGGATCCACCGGCGCCAATCCACACGACGCGCTTGATGCCGCCCTTGTCCGCCTTGTCAGCCAAAACCTGGGAGACGACATCCTTAACCTGTTCCTGAGTAGTCATCGTGCATCAGCCTTTCTTCTCGTTTGATGCTCTCGATGGCATACAAGTTACATACATGTTTTGGTTATGTCGACTAGTTGTATGCTATATTTGTCTTAGAAATTTTTGCTGGTAAAGTTTTCGGCAAGCCATTACCAGCGGTTTTGTTGTCATGTTGGATACATGCTTGGTTCTGTAAGCATACAAGTTAGATACAGGTTGTTCGCATGAGCACTTCGTCGAAAAAGAACTTGACCCAATACGAGCGTCTGGCGGCAACGCTTCGCGACCGCATTGCCGCCGGCACCTACGCCCGCGGAGATAAACTGCCGTCCGAGATGGAACTCATGGACGAATCGGGCCTGTCGCGCAGCACCGTGCGCCATGCCCTTAAGGTGCTTGTTGACGAGGGCCTGATTCGAACCGAGCGCGGGCGCGGCGCCTTTGTGGCCGACACACCGGCGCTCCACGAGAACAACCTGGTGTTTTCGAGCTATACCAAGCAGGTCGAAGGCCAGGGTATGAAGCCCACCACGCGCACGGTGGACTCGGGCTTTGCCAAAGCAATGGGCAGCGTGGCCAAGTTCTTTGACGCTAGCGTGGGCAGCAAGCTTGTCAAACTTGTCCGCCTGCGTTACCTGGACGATGCGCCACTGTGCCTGGAGACCACCTATTTGCCGCCAAGCTTTGGGTCGCTCATCGATCGCGATATCAACGGTTCGCTCTACGCCACGCTGCGCCAGGAGTTCCATCGCGCGCCGGCGCAGGGGCATAAGACCTTTGAGGTGTGCTATGCGTCGCAAAACGAGGCATTTTTGCTCAACGTCGAGCGCGGGCAGGCGCTGATCCTGATCACCGACTACGTCTACGACACCGACGGCCGTCCGCTCCATGTCTCCAAGCGCATCCAACGCACCGACCGCGCCAAATACACCGAGCCCATCGGCTAACCACCACAAAGGGACAGGCACCTTCGTGGTGGTTTTAGGCGGGAAGGTCGGGGAACCAGGTTGGTTTGGGCTGGTTGGGGGTGCGCTCGGCCAGGACCAGCTCCATCCAGCACATGTCGTACCAGCGGCCGAACTTTTGGGCACAGCGGTCGAAAGCACCCACCAAGCGATATCCCATATGGACATGGAAGTCCTGGCTGTTGTGCGTTAGATACTCGTCGTCCTTGTCGTGCGGCACGGCGATGAGCGCGCACATGTTGGTGATGCCCATCGCGATCAGGCACTGCTTGAGCGCATCGTGCAGCTTGCGGCCCAGCCCGCCGTGGCGCACGTCGCGTGCCAGGTAAATCGACGTCTCGACCGACCAGTCGTATGCCTCGCGGCTGTTGAGCGGACTCGCATAGGCATAGCCTACCGGACGCCCGTCCAGCTCCATCACCAGATACGGATAGCGCTTGAGCGTACGCTCGATGCGCCCGGCGAACTCCCCAACGCTCGGCACCTCGTATTCGCAGGTAATCGCCGTCTGGCGCACATACGGCTCATAGATGGCAAGCAACGCCGGCGCGTCTTCGGGCGTCGCCAGGCGAATCGCCGGCTCGGACATCTCGGTCATACAACCCTTCTCTCTCAAAAACAAAGGCCGCCTTGCGCCAAACCCAGCGCAAGGCGGCCCCTCGTCATTACATCAGGCTACAGGACAGCCGCCAGCGCGTCGATGTCCTCCTGCGTCGTGGCCCAGCTGGTGCAAAAGCGCACCACCGTGTGGGTATCGTCGTACTTTTCCCAGTACTCGATCGCCGCATGCTCGCGAATGCGGGCCATGTCCTCGTTGGGCAGAATCACGAACTGCTGGTTTGTGGGCGTCTCCAAAAAGAACTGGTAGCCGCGCTCGTGCAGCACACGACGCAGCGCCTGGGCCGTCTGAATCGCCTGTCGACCAATCTCAAAATACAGGCCATCGGTAAAGAGCGCCTCAAACTGCACGCCCGTCAGGCGGCCCTTGGCCAACAGCGCGCCGTGCTGCTTAATACGCGGAATGGGATGCGCCGGAGCGTGCATGCCGCAGAACACCACAGCCTCGCCGCAAAGCGCGCCGCACTTGGTGCCGCCGATGTAGAACACGTCGCACAGCTGCGCCAGCTCGGGCAGGGTAATGTCGCACTCATCGGCCGCCAGTGCATAGGCCAGACGAGCACCGTCCACAAACAGCGGAATCTCGCGCTTCTGGCACACCGCGTGAATCGCCGCGAGCTCGGCCTTGGAGTACAGCGTGCCGTACTCGGTCGATAGACTCACGTACACGGCGCCCGGGAACACCGTGTGCTCGTAGCTCTCGTTTTCGTAGAACACCTGAATATAGTTCTCGAGATCCTCGGCGTGCATCTTGCCCTCGTAGCCGGGGATGGTGAGCACCTTGTGGCCGCCAAACTCGATGGCGCCCGCCTCGTGGCAAGCGACATGGCCGGTCTCGGCGGCAACGACGCCCTCGTAGGGCGCGAGCAGCATGTCAATCACCGTCGCGTTGGTCTGCGTGCCGCCCACCAGCAAGAACACGTCGGCATCGGGGGCCTGACAGGCCTCGCGAATCAGCTGCTTGGCACGCTCGGTGTGCGCATCGGTACCGTAGCCGGGCTGTGGCTCCATGTTGGTATCGACGAGCGCCTGCAGCACTGCCGGATGAGCACCGTGGGAATAGTCGTTGTTGAACGCGAGCATGGCAATCCTCTCTAGCCGGGCATGGGCCCGATGATTTAAACGCCGCTATTGTACGCCGCCCGGATAGGCAATGCGCGCGGCAAGGCACTCAAGTGCCAGCACCAGGGCAAAGCCGCAGCTCACGTCAGTCAAAAAGTGCGCACCGATCACAATGCGGCCAAAGGCGACGAGCGCCGCAACCGCAGCCGCCGTCCAAAAGACCACGCGACGGCGCGACGGCTTTTCCTTAAAGGACGCCGCAGGAAGCCCGGCAAGCATAAGACCGATCGCCGCGTGCGCCGTGTGTCCGCTCGCAAACGACTTAAAGCCGTCCTTGATTACGCCGGCCGCAATATAGCTCCACTTGTCGGGGTTGCCAATCACCCACCACGGCTGAAAATTGAGCCCCGGCGTGACCTCGATCACGCGCATGCGCGGGCGCGACCACAGCGGCTTGACAACCACGTTGAGGATGATGGCCTGAGCGACCCACACGGCAAGCACCATCAGCGCCCAGCGCGTGAGCTCGTCGGAGTCGGTGTCGCGCGTGAGGCGATAGACGACAAGGTTGGCAGCGATGACCAGCACAAACGTCAGCACCAACTGGACAGCGATGAGTTTGCCGCCAACCTTCAGGGACGAGACGATCTCGTAGCCGGCCAGGCCAACGTTGACGAGGATGCCGAGCACGGCGAGCCATTTGCTCCCCCTGGAGTCGGGACGCACCGCGCGCACGAGCATAACGCCCGCGACGCTCGCCGTCAGCTCAAACGGCAGCTCGCCGGCGGCCTCGATAAAGCGGCCGTACATGCTGCCGATGTTGAACAGCGCGCTCGAGATCTGATAATCGAAGAAACTGCCCACGCCCAGACAAAGGCACAGGACAACCGCGATAATGGCGACATCTTTCTTATAGATATATCCGAACATGCTTTCCTTTCGATGGGGCTGGAATCAACCTGCAACGTGGCGGGACAAAGAGCCGCTGATGTCTTTGTCCCATATATTCCCTTACTGGTTGAGCATAAGTGAGCGAAAACGTCCCATTTGTGGCAAGGTGACCCGGAGGAGGAGGGAAGCGTACTTGCGTACGCGACCGACGAGTGAGGGTCAGATTGCCCAAATGGGGCGTTTGCAGCGTCGACCCAATTAGTCGTCGTCGCTCGCACCCAGCTGCTGCAGTAGCATGAGCGCGGCCGCCACCGGGCCGGTGCCGTCGTTGGCGTCGAGACCTCGGCCCAGGCCGCTGCCCGCACCGGCGCCCGCCTTGTAGGGCACCGACAGCTTGCGGCTCTTGGGGAAGTTCACCGCGCCATAGCGATTCTTGAACTCAAAGGCTACCTTCTTGGGAACGTCAACCCCCAGGAAGGTAATGCGCCCACCGCTGAGCGTGACGCTCTCGAGCCCCAGGCGCTCGCCGCGAATGCGGATGCGCGCGCGGTTGAACAGGTTGAGTCCCGCCAGCGGCAGCTCACCATGCGCGGCCTCGGTCTCCTCCTGCACCTCGTCGACACTCTCCAGGTCCTCAGCCGCCGCGAGCTTGCGGTACACGAGCACGCGCTGGTCCACCGCCGGCATGTACTCCTCGGACAAGAAGTAGTCGGCCGGCAGGTTAATGCCCACGCTCGCCGCCTCCACGCCGGCATCGTCATCGCCGCGCGCCTCGGCCACGGCCTGGCCCAACATCTGCGTAAACAGGTCAAAGCCCACGCTCGACAGGTTGCCGTGCTGCTCGGCACCCATCAGCGAACCGGCGCCGCGGATCTCCAGGTCGCGCATGGCGATGCGCATGCCGCTGCCCAGGTCCTGGAACTCGGAAAGTGCGGTCAGACGCGCCGTGGCCTCCTCGGTGAGCGGCAGCTCACCCGGGAAC